>DAIOVR010000001.1:0-12220 GCA_036758905.1 Beijerinckiaceae bacterium
AAAATTTAGATTATTGCAGTTATTACCGTCTGTCAGGCAGGCGGACGTCCAGCGCACTCGCTCTCGACGGCTATGGCTTTAGGCCATAAGGATATTGCGCACTGTGCGCCCGGCACAAGGGGCTGGCGAATGCGCTGCGGAGCGGTGCATAAGTTTTCTAATCTAGACTATCGTGCAGGATCCTAGGACTATTTCCGAGGGATTTATGGCCTTGACCAATGTTGGGTGCGAGTACATTTTATTTCATACAACTTTAACTGAAGCGGAGATAGCTATGACTATGGGCGATTATCCGATCGACATTTCGGTTAAACCGGAAGTTAAGGCTTTCTTCGATCCTTCGACAAATACCATCAGCTATGTGATGAGGGATCCATTGTCGAACGCTTGTGCGGTGATTGATTCCGTTATGGACATTGATTATGCAGCAGGACATATAACCTATCAGCATGCTGATGAAATTATCGTATACATCCAAAAAAGCAATTTAAAACTTGAGTGGATCATCGAAACACATGTTCACGCTGATCATTTATCAGCCGCGCCCTATATCCAGAAAGTATTGGGCGGAAAGATCGGCATTGGCGAGAAAATCATTGTTGTTCAAGAAACCTTCGGAAAAATTTTCAACGAAGGAACAGAGTTTCAACGGGATGGAAGTCAATTTGATGCTCTGTTCAAAGACGGCGATGTTTATCAGATCGGGAATTTAAAAGCTTTTGCGATGTATACGCCAGGTCATACACCGGCGTGCATGGTTCATGTCATTGGGAATGTAGCTTTTGTAGGTGATACTCTCTTCATGCCTGACGGGGGCTCGGCGCGTACTGACTTTCCCGGAGGCGACGCCGCGACACTTTATGATAGCATTCAGAAAGTTCTTTCCCTGCCAGACGAGATGCGCCTGTTTATGTGTCATGATTATGGCCCGAATGGTCGTAATATCCGGTGGGAAACAACTGTAACCGCTGAAAAAGAGCACAATATTCATGTGGGCAAAGGCGTAACAAAAGAACAGTTTGTTAAGTTACGCACCGAACGTGATAAAACGCTAGCGATGCCAAAACTCATTATCCCATCTCTTCAAGTTAATATGAGAGCAGGAGAAATTCCAACAGACAAGGATGGTCGTCCTATGCTCAAAGTGCCACTTAATGGGCTTTGAGAACTGGTCTCTGAGCGTTGTATGAAATGAGTGATAACCCGTCCTTTTGGAATAAGGTTTATGAGGCAAAAGATTAGGCAGACGTCATTTGGTTTCTGAATGATTTATTCGGGTACGATCTAAAATTTCTATTTTTTGAGGAGGCCTGATTTTTCTGGGCGTGTAGTCCTATCAATCGATATGATCTGAAATTATTATTGGTTGATAACGGATGATGTGTCCTAGAATATACCGTAAGGTGAGTTAAACTTGCTGCATTGCAGCATAAAATTTATGCACTTTGTGCATCCCTTCATTCCATTTTAGCTTGTTCTTATTTCGCTTCCATGGCCTGATCCAAAAGCTGGGCTCGTCCGTGAATGGAAAGCAGCGAAACAACAGGCTAAAGCCGACCATGTCAAAAGTCGCCATCTTGGAAACGCACAATCTCACCAAAGAATTTGGTGGTTTTTTGGCCGTGAGCGACGTCTCTATTCGTGTGTTAGAAGGCACCATCCACGCGCTTATTGGGCCGAACGGCGCTGGTAAGACAACGGTTTTCAATCTTTTGACCAAGTTTTTTCAGCCTACCAAAGGAACCATTCTTTTTGAAGGTACCGATATAACGTTTGAAAAGCCTGCCGGAATTTCGAGAAAAGGGTTAGTCCGCTCCTTTCAGATTTCGGCTGTTTTTCCTCACATGTCCGTCCGAGAAAATATTCTTGTTGCACTGCAGCGGCCCATGGGCACGTCGTTTCAGTTCTGGCGTTCGCCTCGTGTTCTCAACCAATTGAATGATCGCGCTTTTGAACTACTTGAAGCCGTTGGGTTGAAATCCATGGCTGGATTATTGGCCGCCGACTTGGCCTATGGCCACAAGCGAGCTCTTGAGTTGGCAACGACTTTGGCACTCGATCCCAAGCTTCTCCTGCTAGATGAACCAACACAGGGTATGGGGATGGAGGATGTTCAACGTATGACGGATCTCATCCGGGTGAGCGCAAAAGGCCGCACCGTGTTGATGGTTGAGCACAATATGTCGGTTATTGCAGCGATAGCGGATACGATCACAGTTCTTCAGCGCGGCAGCGTTATCGACGAAGGCCCCTACGAAACAGTGGCGAAGAACCCAAAGGTCATCGAAGCGTATATGGGCGTCGAGACAACCGAATATTTGAACGGCCATTAGCGATGAATATTGCCATTGATATTGAGAATTTAAATGCTTGGTATGGTGAAAGCCATGTGCTTCACGGTATAAATTTAACGGTCAAGGAAGGCGAAGTTGTTACCCTTCTGGGGCGAAATGGCGTGGGTCGTACGACAACCATGCGGGCCATTATGGGGTTAACGGGCCGCAGGACAGGACGCATAACTGTGCATGGTCGCGATATTCTTGACCTGCCTTCCTATAAAATTGCTCGGATGGGCTTGGGGTATTGTCCGGAAGAGAGGGGAATATATTCTACGCTAACCGTTGCAGAAAATCTCCGATTGCCGATTATCGTAGATCCCCAGTATGCGATGGCGGAAGAGGAGATTTTCACCCTCTTTCCAAATCTAAAGGAACGTTTGCAAAGTCAAGGAACGCGGCTATCGGGCGGAGAGCAGCAGATGTTAGCCATCGCACGTGTCCTTCGGACCGGCGCTCGTATCCTTTTACTCGACGAAATTTCCGAGGGCTTAGCGCCTGTGATCGTCAAAGCAATTGCTAGCGCGGTCCGGCATTTGAAGACTCGTGGCTATACGATCATTTTGGTTGAACAAAATTTCCGTTTCTCTGCTTCGATGGCCGATCATTTTTATGTCATGGACAGCGGTCGTATCGTCCATGATTTTGCAAGCGGTGACCTACAAACAAATGAAGCGATATTACACGATTATCTAGGAGTTTGATCGTCAATCAATTCTACTGCGCAATTTAACCTAGTATTCGATCCATAGGTTCGAATATTTCAACTAAAATGGGGGAGACGATGATTAAAAAAATTGACTACAAATTATCAATGCTAGCATTGGGCCTCTTAATTGGTACCTCGTGTGGAGCTATCATAGAAGCACAGGCAGCAACCGACCAAGTCGTTATCGGCGACATAGACGATATGTCGGCCGTCTATGCTGATGTCATCGGTCCAAAGGGTATTGAAGCCATCAAGATGGCAATTGATGATTTTGGTGGCAAAGCTCTTGGCAACCCAATTACACTCTTGTCGGCTGACCATCAAAACAAGCCAGATATTGGAGCCTCCAAATATCGTGAATGGGCAGACCAATCGGGTTTGACAATGCTTCTGGGGGGATCAAATACCGGCGTTAGTTTAGCTATGGCAAAAGTGGCGGGCGAGAAAAAAGTTCCGTTCTTTGCTGTCGGTGCAGCTGGCTCATCGCTGACTAATGCGGATTGTACGCCTTATACGGTACACTATTCGTATGATACAACCTCGCTTGCGAATGGAACCGCAACGGCAATGGTTCAAGCTGGTGGAAAAAAATGGTTCTTCCTGACAGCCGATTACGCCTTCGGAACTCAATTGCAAGAAGCGGCAACCAAAGTTGTTCTTAAAAACGGCGGCACGGTTGTTGGCTCAGTTCGAGTTCCGCTCGGAACAACTGATTTTTCGTCTTTCTTGCTGCAAGCGCAAAGCTCGGGTGCCGATGTTGTTGGCCTCTCAAATGCCGGAACGGATTTTGTTAATTCCCTGAAATCAGCCAACGAATTTGGTATTAGCAAAACGATGAAGCCAGCCGCCTTGCTTGCGTTCATCAGCGATATTCACGCATTGACACTGCAAACAGCTCAAGGTTTGACGCTTACAACCGGGTGGTATTGGGACTTAAATGATACGACACGGGCATTTGGTAAGCGGTTTTTTGATAAAACGGGTCGTATGCCAACTATGAACCAGGCGGGCTATTATTCTGCTACACTGACTTATCTTACCGCTGTGAAAGCTGCGGGGACAACGGATCCTGACAAGGTCATGGATGCGCTTAGGTCGCTTAAAATCAATGATAGTTTTACGAGCAATGGTTATATTCGTAAAGACGGCGTGATGGTCCACGATATGTATGTCATGGAAGTCAAAACCCCGGCCGAGTCGAAGGCGCCGTGGGATTATTACAAAGTTATTCGCAAGATGGATGGCGAAGAAGCCTTTGGTCCCCTAAGCGATTCAACCTGTAAATATGCTCACTAAGGCGTCTAAATCATAATTTACTCATAATAACGCGCGCCAATCATTTAAATTGGTGCGCGTTACTTTCCCCCGCAACGGATCTGTATAATGATCACAATCCTTGGCTATCCTCTTCCTGCGATTTTGGGGCAATTGATCTTAGGTCTGGTTAATGGCTCGTTCTATGCGATTTTGAGCTTGGGCCTCGCGGTAATTTTCGGATTGTTGCGGATCGTCAATTTTTCGCATGGCGCGATGTACATGATCGGCGCTTTTGTTGCGCATATCATTCTTGCAAATTTTGGTTTGAATTATTGGGTCGCGCTAATTGTTGCCCCAGTTACCGTTGGCCTTTTGGGTGTTGTGATCGAGCGTGTGTTTCTTAGTCGGTTACGCGGCTTGGATCCACTTTACGGTTTGCTCTTGACCTTCGGTTTAGCCTTAATTGCCGAAGGTGTTATGCAACAGAAATTTGGCTCGTCCGGTATCGGTTATCCCGTGCCGGCCTTGCTTCAAGGCGCGTACAATCTTGGTTTTATGTTTATCCCGATTTATCGTTTGTGGGTCGTCGTTGTATCGATCGTCGTTTGTTTGACGACGTGGCTGGTAATAGAGCGTACGAGTCTGGGTGCAATTCTTCGCGCCGCAACTGAAAATTCCGCTCTTACTCAAGCCTTTGGGATCAATGTACCAGTTTATTTAACTGCAACTTATGCGTTCGGAGTAGGTCTTGCAGGACTCGCCGGTGTGCTCGCTGCACCAATTACCCAAGTTAGTCCCTTAATGGGTTCGAGTTTGGTTGTTGTTGTATTTGCCGTTGTTGTTATTGGTGGCATGGGCTCGATTATGGGTGCCATTGTTAGCGGCATTATTCTCGGATTGCTCGAAGGTCTTACAAAAGTCATTTACGCCGAGGCTTCGACGACTGTGATCTTTATTATAATGGCGGTTGTTTTATTGCTGCGGCCTGTTGGCCTGTTCGGGAGGGAATGATGGCGCAACGGTTCTCGAGGCGTCTAGAGTGGCTGCTTCTCCTCCTTGCAGTTTTTGCTCCATTTTTGGGGGTTTACCCTATTTTTGCAATGAAGCTTATTTGTTTTGCCATTTTTGCTTCTGCATTTAATTTGCTTCTCGGCTTTACGAGACTCTTGAGCTTTGGTCATGCTGCCTATTTTGGCGTAGCGGCTTACACAACGGCGTGGTGCCGCGTTCACATTAATTTGCCGACCGAGCTTTCGATATTAGCCGGGGTTGCGGTAAGTGCTGTCTTGGGTCTCGTCATCGGAACGTTGGCTAGCCGAAGGACCGGCATCTATTTTGCGATGATTACGCTTGCCTTAGCGCAATGTGTTTATTTCTTCTGTCTTCAACTACCGGCAACCGGTGGTGAGAACGGTATTCAAGGCGTTCCGCGCGGCACTTTGTTCGCTATTATTCCCCTTCAATCCGATATGTCGATGTATTACGTAGTCTTGGTCATCGGGGTTTTAGTCTATCTCGGCATCCAACGTATCGTTTTTTCGCCTTTTGGTCAGGTTGTGAAGGCCATCGGTGAACATGAACCGCGGGCTATATCGCTTGGCTACAGTGTTGAGCGCTACAAGGTTTTGGCGTTCGTATTATCGGCTGCCATTGCTGGAATTGGCGGAAGTTTAAAGGCATTGGTTATGGGTCTTGCCACTTTGTCCGACGTTCACCAATCAACGTCAGGCGAAGTGATCCTCATGACGCTCCTTGGTGGAACAGGAACCTTCTTGGGTCCGGTTATTGGGTCGGGTATCGTGATTACTTTGCAGGAATATCTTTCCGATCGCGTGGGATCGTGGGTCAGCGTCATTATCGGCTGCATTTTCGTCATCTGTGTCATGCTATTTCGAAAAGGAATTATTGGGGAGATTGAAGCCTACATCGAGCGCAGAGGGTAGGGCCGATATCGCCCGGGTTTCCGAACAGCTACTTTCAACCGAGATGTTGATTAGGGTATGAGAACCGTCGCGCCAGTTGTCTTCCGGCCTTCAAGAGCCCGGTGGACGTCGGCTGCATCTTTCAATGCAGCTTTTGCCGGAGGCTGAATTTTAATTGTCTTGTCTGCAATGACTTTAAAGAGCTCGCGCGCGCCTTTTACGAGGTCTTCGCGCTTTGCGAAATAGGCGAAATAGCTCGGACGTGTCAGGAACAAAGAGCCCTTTGGCCCAAGAATGCTGGGACTGATTGGGTCTACCGGTCCAGATGCGTTTCCAAAGCTCACCATCATGCCGAGCGGCCTCAGGCAATCAAGCGAACCCATGAAGGTGTCCTTACCAACGCCGTCATAGACAACATGGCATTTCTCGCCTTTTGTCAGTTTTCCGACCTGCTCAACAAAATTTTCGGTTCGATAATTGATAACATATTTGCACCCGCCCTTTGTCTTGGCGAGCTTGGCCTTGTCATCCCTCCCGACGGTCCCAATTACCGTTGCTCCAAGATGCTTCGCCCATTGTCCAAGAATGAGGCCAACGCCACCTGCGGCCGCGTGATTGAGAACGATATCCCCTTCCTTAACGCGATAGGTGCGGCGTAAGAGGTATTGCGCCGTAAGTCCCTTGAGCATAATGGCCGCAGCGACAGCATCACTGATTGAATCCGGAATTTTGACGATCACTGACGCCGAGACATTGCGTTCTTCGGCATAAGAACCCGGCGATGTCACAAAGGCCACGCGGTCCCCTTTGCGGATGCCTGTTACACCTTCGCCTAATGCCGTAACAATGCCCGCACCTTCACTGCCAGGCGTGAAGGGTAAGCTCGGCGATGGATAAAGCCCTGTTCGATAATAGACATCGAGATAATTGACACCAATCGCCGTATGGCGAACTCGGACTTCACCTTGTCTTGGTGGTGGTAGCGTCACATCTTCATAAGACAGGACTTCGGGGCCTCCAGTCTTCCGGATTACAATCGCCTTGGTCATCAGGTCCCCCAATGTGAGTTATAGATTATGCGTCAATAGTAGTTGTCTTTTGACCGTGCGCAAGACCAAGGGCATGAAGCCTATTTCTACATAATATTTCAAAAAGGACTTTTATTTTAATGGCTTAGTAAAAAATTTTAGATTTTCGGTAGGGCCGTCCAGAAAACGCAGTATAGTCGGTAGCCTTCCTCCGCTGCCAAAAAACATCTTAAAAACAATTGCTTAATCATAACATTCCGTCTGTTATGCGGTTCTGGTTCTTTGGTCGAGCCAATAAGGCTGAGTTAACCAAGTCACTTGATAAACTAATATATTAGTATATATTTTCCTGAAAATTGGAGGAATGCTCGAAATGGCGCAGCGGTCTGCATCGCTCGTAGTCAAGGTGAACGATAGCCCGGTCGACGGTCTTGGGCGCCGGGCAAGGCTCGGTCAGAGGGCGCCAATGCTGAGGCCGCGTACGGTTTCTACAGTGATCCATGATGCCTTACGCGACGAAATCCTTTCGATGCGCCGCAAGCCTGGCGAGGCTTTATCCGAGAAGGAAATTGCCGCACATTTTGGCGTCAGTCGTACGCCGGTGCGGGAGGCCATCCTGAAATTGGTCGAAGAACGGCTCGTCGAAATTTTCCCGCAATCGGGCACCTTTATTGCCCGCATTCCAGTTGAGGAATTGGGCGAGGCAATGCTGGTTCGATCGGCGCTTGAGAAGACCACAGTAGCGCTTGCCGCCCACCATCATCGCGAGGCGGACCTCGCTGCCTTATCGGATATCCTCGATCGCCAAGAAATGGCAGCTAAGGCGCAAGATCGCGATGCCTTTCATGATGGCGACGAGGCGTTTCATCAGGCCATTGCATTGGCCGCAGGCTATCCGAATATCTGGCGTCTTGTGACGAGCGTGAAATATCAAGTGGATCGCTATCGCCGTCTAACTTTGCCCGCTCCTGGCCGAATGGCCAAAGTGATTGCCGAGCATCGCGCTATTTATGACGCGATTGCATCGCGTAATGCGAGTGGCGCGACAGCGGCAATGGAAGACCATCTCGCGGCTTTGATGGGCCGCACCGAAGTTGATTATATCAATCCTGACTATCTCGTGCGCACCGCGCCGCAAGACAAGGTTTCATAAAAGCGATGACATCTCCGTTTTTGCATCCTGATCGTTTGTTCTCCGCAGAGCCGCAGCTCCGTACGATTGCAAGGCGGCTTTATGACGGCATCGCAACGCTACCGATCATTTCTCCGCACGGCCATACGGATCCGACTTGGTATGCGGATGATCAGAATTTTGCTGATCCGGCATCGCTGTTTGTCATCCCTGATCATTATATTTTCCGCATGCTTTACGCCCAAGGTGTGCCTCTCGAAAAGCTCGGCGTGCCAAGGGTGGATGGCGGCGCAACGGAGAGTGACCCACGCGCGATTTGGCGTTTGTTTGCGGCGCATTGGCATTTGTTCCGTGGCACACCAACACGGCTATGGCTTGATCATGCCTTCTCGACTTTGTTTGATATCAATGAAGCACTTTCACCAGCCAATGCTGACCGGCTTTATGATCGCATCGCTGAAAAATTGGCTGAAACCGAATACCGCCCGCGTGCTTTATTCAAGCGCTTTAACATCGAAGTGATTGCAACAACCGAAGGTGCGCTTGATCCGCTTGATGCGCATCGTCGCATTCGCGAGTCGGGTTGGGAAGGGCGCGTGGTTACAACCTATCGCCCCGACTCGGTAGTCGATCCGGAATTTGAAGGCTTCGCGAAGAATCTTGTTGCCTTTGGCGACATCACGGGGTGCGACACGACGACATGGACGGGCTATATCAATGCGCATCGCGAGCGTCGTGCCTTCTTCAAATCCTATGGCGCGACCGCGACGGATCACGGTCACCCGACGGCCCGCACGGCCAATCTTTCTGAGAGCGAAGCAGCTACGCTTTATGAGCGTGTGCGGCATGGGCAAGCGAGTGCGGCAGATGCTGAATTGTTCCGTGCGCAAATGCTCACCGAGATGGCGAAATTATCGCTTGAAGACGGGCTTGTGATGCAAATTCACGCAGGTTCCTACCGCAATCATAATCGTGGATTATTCGCCAAATTCGGCCGCGATAAAGGTGCCGATATCCCGCAACCAACCGATTATGTGCATGCGCTGCAACCGCTCTTGGATCGCGTTGGCAATGAGCGTGATTTGACGATCATTCTCTTCACATTGGATGAGACCGTTTATTCGCGCGAGCTTGCACCTCTAGCGGGCCATTATCCCTGCTTGCGGCTTGGCCCGCCGTGGTGGTTCCATGACAGTGTGGAAGGCATGCTGCGTTTCCGTGAGATGACTACGGAGACAGCGGGCTTTTACAACACAGTCGGATTTAACGATGACACGCGCGCGTTTCCTTCAATCCCCGCGCGCCACGATGTCGCACGGCGGGTCGATTGCGTCTATCTCGCCAAGCTCGTTGCTGAGCATCGCTTGCACGAAGATGAAGCGCATCTTCTTGCCCATGATCTTGCCTACGGCCTCGCAAAGGCCGCCTATAAACTGTGAAATGACCCAACAAAATCTTTAAGGGAGGACGAACAATGACTGATCTGATGAAAACCCAATTTGCGATGACGCGTCGCGGATTGTTAGGCAGCGCTGCGGGCCTTGCGGCACTGGGCCTTTCACCGCTGCGTGCTTTTGCAGCCAACCCACCGGCATCGCCTGTGACACTCAATATTGTCGACGTCGCGGGTAATCTTGCGCTCACCCAGCCAGCGCTTGAAGCCTATCAAAAGGCCAAGCCGAATTTTGTGTCGAAAATTACCTTCACAAAAGCGCCTGCGCCAGAATTGCCGGGTAAGATCAAAGCGCAACAAGATGCAGGCAAAGTCGATATTGATATCGTGTTGACCGGCACGGACGCGCTCTCGGCAGGGCTTAGCCAAAATCTCTGGGTCCAGCTTTTACCCGATCAAGCAGGCGCTTTGCCTAAGCTCGATGATATTTATCTTGCAGGTGCTGCCGCGATGCAGGGTTTGGCCAAAGGTCAAGGCGTTGTGGTGACCTATTATCCATCGGGCCCCTTGCTTGAATATATGCCTGACAAAGTGAAGACGCCGCCAACATCCGCTGAAGAATTGCTGGCCTTTACGAAAGCAAACCCAAACCGCTTCCTTTATGCGCGTCCAGCTAATTCCGGCCCAGGCCGCACCTTCATGATGGGTCTGCCTTACCTCTTGGGTGATAGTGATCCGAAGGATCCGGAAAAGGGCTGGACCAAGACGTGGGCCTATCTCAAAGAACTCGATGCGGGCATTGAATATTATCCAACCGGCACAGGTGCCACGATGAAGGAGCTCGGAGAAGGCACGCGCGATATCATCGTCTCGACAACGGGGTGGGATATCAATCCACGCGTCTTGGGTGTCGTGCCGAAGGAAGCGGCGATCACCACGCTGAAAGGTTTCCATTGGGTGACGGATGCGCATTATATGTGCGTGCCAAAGGGCTTGCCTGCTGAAAAGCTCGCGGTGATTTTGGATCTCATGGCCTTTATGCTGGAACCTGCGCAACAGGCTGTGACCTATGACAAGGGCTATTTCTATCCGGGTCCGGCAGTAAAGGGCGTGACGCTCGATATGGCGCCTGCGGAAAGCCAAGCCGCGATTAAGGAATTCGGTCGCCCCGAATATGAGGCGCTGATTGCGGGTAATCCGCTCGAATTGCCGCTTGAGCCGTCCAAAATGGTCATCGCATTCCGCATGTGGGACGAACTGATCGGCGCGAAAAAGACCAAATAAGAAACTCCCGACCCGCTTCGCATCTTATCTGATGCGGAGCGGGCCTTTCACCACCGCCTGTTCGCGTATGATGAGGAGACCACAATGGCCTTATCCGATTCCTTTAAGACGCTGCGTCTTGATTCCGTAGGCCGTGCCTTCGGCGCGATGCAGGCGCTTCACAATTTTTCGCTTGAGATCAAGCGCGGAGAATTTATTGCGCTGCTTGGTCCATCGGGCTGCGGTAAATCGACGGCGTTGAATTGTATCTCCGGCCTTTTGCCCACGACCAGCGGCTCCATATGGCTCGATGACAAACGCATTGATACGTTGGCCGTTGAAGACCGTGGCTTTGGCATGGTGTTTCAAAATTATGCGCTATTTCCGCATATGACGGTGCGCGCGAATATCGGCTTCGGATTGAAAATGCGCGGCGTGCCAAAAGAGGCGCGTGAGAAGCGCGTGGATGAAGCGATCCGCACCGTGCGGCTTGAATCGCAAGCGCATAAATTGCCGGGTCAGCTCTCGGGCGGCCAGCAACAACGCGTGGCAATTGCGCGCGCGATTGCGATTGATCCGCCGCTTGTATTGATGGACGAGCCTCTATCGAATCTCGATGCAAAATTAAGGCTTGAAATGCGGCAGGAAATTCGCCGCATCCATCAAAGTCTCGGCTCTGTTACGATTTATGTCACGCATGATCAGGATGAGGCGCTATCGCTTGCCGATCGCATCGTCGTGTTGCGTGACGGCATGATCAGGCAGGTTGGAACACCGGAGGAGCTTTACAAGCGACCTGCGAGTTTGGACGTCGCGGCGTTTATGGGTTTCCGCAATCGGCTTTCGGGTCAAAATGCACAAATGGCAGGGCAGCATGATGTGCGCTTTTCCGCGTGTGGTGTAGCCCTTCAAGGCGTGGCGATGGCTCCTCATCTCTCAGGGTCCGTTGTTGCCGCCATTCGCCCCGATGATCTTGTGCCCGTGGCTGCAGGCGAAGGATTGGCCGCAAGTGTTGAGGCTATTGAATATCGCGGTCATGACTATTTCGGCGTGGCGCGCGCGACTGACGGCACGGAATTGTTTTTCCGTTCCACCGCACCACTTGCCACAGGCCTATCGATTGCGCTTGGCGCGGAGCCTTCAAAAATCCTCGTCTATCCGGGAGAGACGCCATGAGCGA
>DAIOVR010000001.1:12320-14850 GCA_036758905.1 Beijerinckiaceae bacterium
CTTGTGTTGCCGATCACCTTAGGCACTGTTCTTGTGGCCGAGGGCATGCTGAATTATTTTGGACCACAAGGCTGGTTTATCCGCACACTGACCCTGTTGGGTTTAGGCTCCGCATCGTCGATCAAATTAGTGCACAATTATTGGGGCGTTTTTTTGTCTCTGGTGATCACAGGCTTTCCTTTCACGTTTCTACTCACACTTTCTTATGTCAGCGGAATCGATGTCGTGCTTGAAAATGCAGCGGCAACATTGGGCGCGCGTGCGGCGGCGCGGTTTCGGTTGATCTTTTTACCGCTGCTCGCACCCGGCTTGGCGATCACGTTTTGTTTGAGTTTTGTGCAGGCCTATTCGGTGTTTCCCTCCGCCGTCTTGTTGGGCGCGCCTGCGGGGCCTACGCGTGTGATTTCGATTGCGGCCTATGAAGCGGCGTTTGAGCAATATGATTATTCGCTCGCCTCGGCGATTGCGATGATCATGGGCTTTACGCAATTGGCCGTCGTGATTGTGGTGCTGATGAGCCGAAACCTGTTTTATCGCGGTCCCGCCGCCGGCGCGAAGGGGTGAGGACGATGACCGACACGCATGCAGACTCCCTTCCGCGCCGCAGCATTACGTTGAATGCAGCGTTCGCGAAATTATGGGTCATAACGATTTGGACCTTGCTGATCTTTTTCGTGATTAATCTCTTCGGTATTATCGGCGCGGTGCTTACAAGCTCTTTTGCGACACGCTGGTTGCGCTCATGGGTGCCGGATGGTTTGACCTTCAAATGGTATTTTTCCGCGTGGTCCGAATTCCAACTCGGCGATGTGTTGATCACCACGTTTCAAGTAGTCGGCGCAGTCGTTGTGCTTTCGGGTTTGATCGGTGTGCCAGCGGCTTACGCAATGGCGCGTCGTGAGTTCCCGTTCAAGAAGCTTGTGATGCTGATCTTTCTCTTACCGCTGCTGGTGCCGCCGGTGACTTATGGCATTCCGCTGGCGACCGTGCTCTATCAAACCGGATTTGGTGGCACTTTGGTAGGCGTTATCCTCGCCAATCTCGTCCCGACGGTACCTTTTGTAATTTTGGTCATGATCCCCTTTGTTGAGCAGATTGACCCGCGTATTGAATCCGCCGCCCGCGTATTCGGTGCAGGCACCTTTCGTTTGTTCGTGACGGTGCTTGTGCCCCTCTTGATGCCCGGTGTCTTGGCGGCGTTGTTGCTCGTGCTGGTGCGCACGATTGCGATGTTTGAATTGACCTTCCTGACCGCTGGCCCCACCAGCCAGACGCTCGTGGTAGCGCTCTATTATGCGGTGTTTGCCGCGGGTGTGCGCGCCGTGCAATCGATTGATGCGATGGCCGTCATCTATATGGTATTGACGATGATCTGGCTTGTGATTGCATTGCGTTTTGTTAATCCGACGCAGATCGTAACGCGCGGCAAACAAGCACGCGGTTGAGTTTGAATTCGAAAGGACAAGGTAATGAAAGAAGCGTGGCGATGGTTCGGACCGCATGATCCTGTAGCGCTCGATCACGTCCGCCAAGCGGGTGCGACCGAGATTGTCTCGGCCTTGCATCAATTAAAGCCCGGCGAAGTATGGACCGACGCGGCAGTTGCCGAGCGTAAACATTTTATCGAGACCACGCCGCATGGCCGCAAGCCGCTTTATTGGTCGATTGTTGAATCGATCCCCATTCCCGATGACGTCAAGCGTTTGGGCAAAGGCGCGAAACACTCGATCGAAACATGGATCGCGAGCCTTCACACGGTGGCGAAAGCCGACATCAAAACCGTGTGCTATAATTTCATGCCGGTGGTGGATTGGACGCGTACCGATCTCGATTATGAATTGCCAACAGGGGCCACTTGCTTGCGGTTCGATCAGGATCGCTTCGCCGCCTTTGATCTCTTTATTTTGCAGCGTCCCGGCGCTGAAAAGGATTATGATGCGGAAGCAACAGCGCGCGCGAAAGCCACTTATGAAAGTTTTGCGCAAGAGGATATCGACTATCTCATCCACGTGATCGCAAGCGCCTTGCCCGGCTCGACAACGGACCCGTTGAGCATCGAAGGATTCCGCGAACGCCTCACGCTCTACCGCGATATTGATGCCCCGCGCTTACGCCAGCATCTCGTGGAGTTTCTGGAAGCCGTGACGCCGGTTGCTGATGAGCTTGGTGTGAAGCTCACCTTGCATCCCGATGATCCGCCACGCTCCCTCTTCGGCTTGCCGCGCATTGCGTCAACGGAAGCCGATTATGCCGCTTTATTTGAAGCCGTCCCGAATGCGGCGAACGGTATGTGCTTTTGCACCGGCTCGTTAGGTGTGCGTCCCGATAATGATCTTGTCGCCATCGCCAACCGTTTCGCTGAGCGCATCCATTTCGTGCATTTGCGGGCGACAAAGCGCGATGCGGGTGACGCGCTATCCTTTATTGAAGCCGATCATCTCGATGGCGATGTGGATATGGTGGGCGTGATCAGTGCGCTTATCCGTGAGGATCGCAAGCGTGCGACCGGCGCGAAGATTCCCTTCCGGCC
>DAIOVR010000001.1:14950-56019 GCA_036758905.1 Beijerinckiaceae bacterium
GAAAAGCTTCATGCGATTTTGGTCAAGCTCGCAAGCTTCAGAAACGCCGAGTTTGCGGGCTTTGTTGAAACAGAGGTCGCTTGTCCCTCGACCATGATCGACCGCATCGTGCCGCAAACGGCCGATGAGGATCGTGCGAGTGCTAAAGCCGCGCTGCATTTCGATGATGCATGGCCAATCGCCACCGAACCGTTTACGCAATGGGTGATCGAGGACCGCTTTCCAGAAGGTCGCCCGGCGTGGGAGAAATTCGGCGCGGAATTGGTGGTCGATGTTGCGCCTTATGAAGCGATGAAATTGAAGCTTCTAAACGCTTCGCATACCTCGCTTGCCTTTCTCGGCTCGCTTGCGGGCTATCGCACGGTGGCGGATGCGATGGATGACCCGGTCATTGGCGAATTTATTGCGCGGTTTATGGCAGAGGATGTGACGCCTGTTCTAGCAATTCCGGCAGGCGCGGATGTCAAAGCCTATGCAGCTTCTTTGGTGGAGCGCTTTCGTAACCCTGCATTAAAGCATCGCTTGGAACAGATCGCCTCCGACAGTTCACAAAAAATTCCGCAGCGTTTGCTTGGTACCGCGCGGGAGCGTTTGGCGCGAGGCTTGCCGCTTGGTCGCTTGGCGTTTTCACTCGCGGCTTTTATTCTCTACGCCAAGGGCATTGATGAGCACGGCCAAACGCTCCTCCTGAAAGACCCGATGGCCGAGGCCTTGCACGAGAGTATCCGTTCCGCAGGTGATGCGCCCGAAGCCATGGCCAAGGCGATTTTAAGCAAAACCGCCATCTTCGGTCCGCTTGGCAAAGACCCCGCTTTTTCGATGCCGATTTATGCGGCGTTAAAGGCGCTGCAAGATAGAGGCGTCAGAGCGGCATTGTCGACGGTCTAATAATTCGCCGCTCTTGTTACCCGCCGCCCTTCATAGCTGCGAGCAGCGTCTCACTCCCCCGCGCGAGTAAGCCTGCGTCCACACCGATGGCTGGAAAATCGATTCCTTCATCGATGGCGGTGCGTTGCAGTAAATGGGGTCTTAGATTGGTGCGCGATTTATTTCTACAAAGATAATTTGGTACATCAAAACGATAGTCCTAGAATCGACGAGATCTTCATTCAAAATCTAAGGTCAATTTTGATTTATATTACCGCTTAAATAGGCAATATCTATTTTTATATTCTAAAACCGATCGCCCTTATCAATAATGCTGATCTCGAAACGGGCGAGTATGGCCTCATCATCTTTGGCTGATTCTTTGCTTCAATTAAAATCTTTGCTGGCGAACGCTTGTTGAAGGCTTACAACGTAAATGGTTAAATTTCTGATTGTCTTACTCTTTTGAAGGCGCAAGCGGTCGGTCCGGTGATTTAATGATGGTGGTTGCCAGTCATGAAGCCAGCCCCACGGGCATTGTAAAGTGACGTTCTTCGAGACTATTCTTGCCTATGATTGATAAAATTCAGGACCTTTCTGACATGGATGATCCGCGCCAGCTTCTTGCCGATCTGTTTGCTGAAGCCGTATCGGCGGCTGATCCCTATCAAGCCATCCTTCGCTATCTGCCCGAGCGTCCTAAGGGTCGAACGATTGTGGTCGGTGCCGGTAAAGCCGCCAGTCAGATGGCGTCAGCCTTTGAGCGCGCTTGGAAAGGGCCTTTGGAGGGCGTTGTCGTTGCCCGTCACGGACCCGCTGAGACATGCAAGGCGATCACCGTGATGCAAGCGGCCCATCCTGTGCCTGATGATGCTGGCATTCGAGGGGCTGAGGCGTTGTTGCACCAAGTTCAAGATCTGACCGAGGATGATCTTGTGGTTGCCTTGATCTCTGGCGGCGGATCTTCTTTGCTGCCCGCACCGCCATCTGGGTTTAGTTTGGCCGATGAAGCGCTTTTGAACAAAGCGCTATTGGCGTCCGGTGCTCCAATTTCGGCAATGAATGTGGTGCGCGCACATTTCTCGCGTATCAAAGCGGGTCGCTTGGCGGCTGCGGCCTATCCGGCGCGCGTTGTCAGCCTGATCGTCTCCGATATTCCAGGCGACCAAGCTTCGCTCGTCGCCTCAGGCCCGACGGTCCCCGATCGGATGAGGGCAGACGATGCGCTGCGGGTGATCCGCGATTATCGCATCGAACTCCCCGAGAAGATCATCACAGAAATTTCAAATGCACTTGTGCCTGATCCAGACAGAACCGAATTGAAAAGAACCACTTCGCATATCATTGCGTCAGCCGCGGTCTCTCTAAAAGCGGCTGCCATGGCCGCAAAGGCACAGGGGATAGAAACCCATATTCTGTCGGATGCGATCGAGGGCGAGGCCAAAGACATTGGGCTGATGCATGCGGCAATAGCTCGGGAGATCGCATGGCATAATCAACCTTTTACCAAGCCAGTATTGCTGCTCTCGGGCGGTGAAACGACGGTGACGATCGGGCCGCAAGGCGCAGGAAAAGGCGGTCGAAATACTGAATTTCTATTATCCTTCGCGCTCGCGATTGAGGGCACACAGGGCATCTATGCCCTTGCCGCCGATACCGATGGCATTGATGGTTCGGAGAATAATGCTGGTGCGTTTTGTGATGGAACAACAGCAACAAGATTGCGCCAGTCAGGCGTTGATGGCCGCGATTACTTGATGCGGCATGATGCTTATTCAGCCTTTGAGCGAATTGGCGATCTTTTTGTGCCGGGTCCAACCGGCACCAATGTGAATGATTTTAGGGCGATTTTAATTCGCTAATGGCGGCCATCGTGGAGTGTTGCTTAAAATTCGGACTCTAAAAGATACGAAGTGGCTTACATCTCGTTTTGTTTATAATCCTTACAACAAGTCGAAGGTGAGTTGCGAGGTATCCTTCTTCTTGGAATCGGCTTTCATTTTCCGTCCCGTCATGGGGATGCCTGACTTCCGGCTGCCGTGTTTCACAGCTATCTCGCTTGCGGCCTGTTTATGCTCAGTATTTTTTCGGATCCCATAAAGCGTATCCCGCGCGGATTTTGCCGCCGCGGCGTGATCGACGATTGGTGGTGGATAGTGCAGGGATACAGCGCCCGACCAGAGCCATGGCTCGTGGATAAACGCATCCGGCACCGCCTCAAGTTCGGGCACAAAGGCGCGCACAAAGGCACCGGTGGGATCTTGATCAATGCCTTGCTTGACGGGGTTATAGACCCGCATGGTGTTAATGCCCGTGGTGCCTGACTGCATCTGCACTTGCGACCAATGAATGCCGGGCTCGTAATCAACAAATTGCCGCGCCAAATGCAGCCCGCTGGCACGCCAGGGCAGCCAGAGATGATAGCTGGCAAAAGACATCAGCATGGCCCGCATGCGGAAATTGATCCATCCATGCTGATGCAGTGCCCGCATACAGGCATCGATAAAGGGAAACCCCGTCTCACCCTTACTCCAAGCCGCCAGCCGGCCTGGATCGGCGATATCAGGGCGAACACCATCATAGGAGCGATGAAGATTTTCAAATTCAAGGCGCGGCTCATCCTCCAGCTTTTGCATGAAGTGACAGTGCCAATGCTGGCGTCCAGCAAAAGAGGTTAATGACGCGCGCCAGCTTTTCGAGGCTGCATCGTTCATTGGGCGGATCGTTTGGAGGCGTTTGGCCGTTGCTTGTGCCACTTCTCGCATTGAAATCGTTCCCCAAGTGAGATGAGGGGATAGGCGTGAACAAGCGTCGAAGGCGGTTACGGGACTCGACATTTGAAACCGATAATCGCGCCCGCGCCCTTCCAGAAAACTTTCCAGTGTCGAGAGCGCTGTCGCGCGGCCACCAGCCTGCCGATGGGGGCAGGGATCGGGCGCGAGGCCCAAGTCGGAGACGGTCGGAATGGAATGTGGCCAATCCCCCATAATCGGTTGCAAGGCAGCGGGCGGCGGTGTGATGGGTTCTGCCATCATGCGGTCCCATGCATTGGCCCAGCCATTCCGTGATTTCAAACGCCGTATGACGCCGAATTGAGTTAGCTCATGCCAAGGCACGCTTTGCTCTTTTGCCCATGCTGAAACCGCTTTATCACGATTAAACGTCCAGCCATTGCCCGTTTCCTCATGGCTCCAAATTGTCGCGATGCGGTGGCGCTGATGAATCTCGCGGAAGATGGATACCGCATCACCCATCTTAACGCATAGAGGCTGGCCAAGGGCAGCAAGCGCGCTTGTGAGTTCAGCGAGGCTTTCCGCAGCAAAAGCCCATTGCCGCGCGGATGCATCGGGCTCAGCCCAAAAATTGGGCTCTACAATGTAGAGCGGCAGTACAGGGCCAAGCTTTGCCGCCATGACCAGCGGGCGATGGTCAGCCACTCTTAGATCGCGCTTAAACCAGACAATGTTGAGAGGTTGGGTCATCAAAGCCCATTCTCGCGCAGGAGCGCGGGCATTCGTTCCTTGAAAGCAAAGAATCCCTTTTTCGCATGGGGCCAGAATCGACTGTCCCACTCGCGCCGAACGGTAACCAAAGTGATGCCTTGCTTTGCTAGCAAAGGCACAAGCCCCGCTATAGTTTCTGCAACGGGGCCAATGGGTGCATAAGGGGTGATGATCTGCTTTACACCTGCAGCCTTGGCCGAGGCCGCCAAGGTCTCCGCATCCAACGTCTTGATCACGCTGGCGGGGCAATTAAAATGCGCGACGGCGCGTGTTGTTACGTCTGTTGCAGCCGACGTAACGAATTGGCGGGCACCATCTCCCCATAGCAAATCTGCATCCGCAGCAACCAACACTGCACGAAAATCATAAGCCCTGCTAAAAACAGATTCAGGGTGCATGTCTTCATGGGTAACCAGCAAAAGGGAAGGTTGTGAAGGCTCATGCCGGGGCATCTGATCCAAGTCACGTGCAGGTTCTACCGCAGCTTCCTTTAGCGCAATCGCCTCGTGCGCGAGCCCTTTGGGGGCAAAGCGTCCATTCGTATAGCGGGCGATATTATCGGTTGTGGCGAGGTAGGTTTTCCCAACCGTCTGTAACCCCGCAACCCATCGCCAAGATAGCGTATTGCTGGCGGCATCCGCATCCAAAAGATGACGTAGAAAAAAATCTGCTCCAAGCGCCCAAGGCAGACGCAGGGTGAAGATCCAGATCGAGGCAAACCACATCCGGGCATGATTGTGGAGATATCCCGTTTCCACCAGCTCTCTGGCCCAATCGTCGAACCCTTCAATCCCCGTCAGGCCCTTCTCGGCATCGTTGATGACGCGATGATCATGAAAGCTGTTCCGTTGCCTATCGCGCTCTTGGATAAAACGAGACCAAACAGAAGGGCGCATTTCCAGCCAGCCCTTCCAATAGGTGCGCCAGAGTACTTCCTGCACAAACTTTTCAGCGGCTGGCAGGCTGTGCTGAGCTAGCACTTGGGCAATGATGTCATGCTCGGTGATTAAGCGGTGTCTTACATAGGGCGAAAGATGCGATACGCTGCTTGGATGATCCGGCCCCCCATCGATGTTGCGTTCTGTTGCATAAATTCGACCGGCCGTCGGCACGAAATGAGCCAGCCTATCAAGAGCCATCGTGCGCGAAGGGGGAAAGGTTAAGCCGAGCATTGGTGTAGGGGTATCCGTTGTGCATCACTGGTACCCGTATATACGAGTGAACCTCTGCTTACGGATCGCGTTGTCAGCCTGTGTGACAATAGACCAATAAATCGGCAGGGCAGGGGTGGTTTAAGTCACTGAAATATAAGCATAATTTTATGATTTTCTGGCGACGTGCGAATCGCTGCTCTAAAGGCGCCGGATAGACCGCGGCTTCTCTCCGCTAACCGCTAAAGCAAAAAAAACTAAATCCCCTGCCCAATTTGGTGCGGAGCTTATTACGGGTTGCCAGCCACACGTTTTGTGTTAGCGTGCGCCATCCGTCGTCAGTGCGGGAAAAGACAGCAAACCTAAATGGGGGGAATTCTATGTTAAAGAAGGCACTTGTGTGCGCCGTTTCGATTTCGGCAATGTTGGTCGTCGGTGCAGCTCATGCTGATACCAAGGGCAAAAAGATCGCGCTATCAAACAATTATGCAGGCAATTCATGGCGCCAGGCCATGTTGAAGAGCTGGGACAAGGTAACAAAGAAGGCCGTTGCTGACGGTGTTGTTGCTGCAGCTGATGCCTTTACAACGTCCGAAAATCAGGTGACGGAGCAGGCCGCTCAGATCCAGAACCTTATTCTCCAAGGCTATAACGCGATCGTCATCAACGCGGCTTCGCCAGATGCTTTGAATGGTGTTGTGAAGCAGGCTTGCGACGCCGGCATTACGGTTGTGTCGTTTGACGGTATCGTTACCGAGCCTTGCGCATGGCGCGTCGCCGTTGACTTCAAAAAGATGGGCCGTTTGGAAGTCGAATATCTCGCCAAGAAGATGCCAGCAGGTGGCAATCTCCTTGAAATCCGTGGTCTTGCAGGCGTTTTCGTTGATGACGAAATCCATGCAGGTATCGCTGATGGCGTGAAGGCCAATCCTCAGTTCAAGATCGTTGGTTCGGTCCATGGCAACTGGGCACAAGAAGTGGCCCAGAAGGAAGTTGCAGGCATTCTGCCATCGCTTCCTGAAATCAAGGCTGTCGTGACCCAAGGCGGTGACGGATATGGCGCAGCTCAAGCTTTTGCAGCGGCTGGACGTCCAACCCCAACCATCATCATGGGTAACCGTCAGGATGAATTGCAGTGGTGGAAAGAGCAGAAGGACAAGAATGGTTACGAAACCATGTCTGCTTCGATCGCGCCAGGCGTTTCAACGTTGGCGTTCTGGGTTGCTCAGATGATTTTGGATGGCAAGCAGGTTCCTAAGGACCTTACCGTGCCATTCTTGACCATCGAACAGGCTAATATCGATGCTTCGGCAGCCAATACGGAAAAGGGCGGCGTTGCTAACGTCGAATATTCCGCAGAAGACGCCGCTAAGGTCGTAGCAGGTAAATAAGCTTTGTCCTTAGAAGCAATCAGACTAGACGGCGTCGAAAAATCTTTCGGCGCCGTCCGTGCCTTAGCCGGCGTTGACCTTGTGGTCAGCGCTGGCGAATGCCTCGGACTTGTCGGCCATAATGGCGCTGGCAAATCAACGCTCATGCATGTGCTCACGGGAACCCTATCGCCGGATAAAGGAAATCTGGCTGTGGGCGGTGTATCCGTATCGGGTGAATGGTCAGCTGCGGCCTCCCAACGTGCAGGCATCCGATGCGTGTTCCAAGAATTATCGCTTTGCCCTAATTTGAGCGTTGCTGAAAATGCGCGCATTATGCACAAGCCGTTGAGTGGCTTTGGCTGGAAAAAGCGTGCGAGCGATTTAATTCGTTCAAAGCTCGATGAAATCTTCCCTGGCCACGGCATTGATCCTGACGATGAGATCGCGGATCTTGCCATTGGTAAGCGGCAAATGGCAGAAATTGCCCGTGCCTTTACGGTCATGTCCGATCCGTTACGGCTTGTCATTTTGGATGAACCGACATCATCGCTTGATGCTGTAACAGCCGAACAACTCCTGACCTATATTGGCAAAGAAACAGCCAAGGGTACGGCTGTTATTTTAATTTCGCATCTCTTGGGTGAAATCCTTTCGGCATCCGATCGCATTGTGGTCATGAAGGATGGGAAATCGGTTGCCGAGCGGCCCGCATCAGGCTTTGATCGCACGTCGCTTGTCGCTGCTATGGGTTCTGAAGGCCACGGTGCTCACGCGATCTTAGCGTCTACTCAGCCCTCTTTGGCTACGTCCCCTATTCTTGTCAAAGCCCATCCCGATGGATCGTCGAAGGGGCAAGAACTTATTGTCCGTAAAGGAGAAGTCATTGGCCTTGCCGGCCTTGCTGGCCACGGCCAGACACGAACGCTTCTTCAGATTTTTTCACACGACCATGCGAGTGTTGAAGCCCCGATGTCGTTCATCGCGGGTGATCGTCAATCCGATGGTGTGTTTAATCTTTGGTCGATCGCACGCAATATTACGATCCGCTCGCTTAAATCATTCACGCGCTTCGGCCTGATTGATCCGGTGGCTGAGGCGAGTATGGCGGAGGAGTGGAAAAGCCGGATGGCCATCCGTACGCCTGATATGGACAATAATATTTTGACGCTTTCAGGTGGCAATCAGCAAAAGGCTTTGTTTGCACGCGCGCTCGCATCAGACGCGACGGTGATTTTGATGGATGACCCGATGCGCGGGGTCGATATCGGCACCAAGCTTGAAGTTTACGATATGATCCGCACAGAGGCCGCCAATGGCCGAAGCTTTGTCTGGTATACAACAGAATTTGACGAGCTTGCCTATTGCGATCGCGTTTATGTGTTTCGCAATGGCAAAATTTCGGATGAGATTAACGCAGGCAGCATTTCAGAAGAACGAATTTTGCAAGCCTCCTTTGCTGAGTCTGCTGCATGATTAACCGTCGGCATCTCCGCGCAGCCTTGCCGTTTTTATCCCTTGCCATTATCTTGGCTGCGACTTTTTACGTGCAGCCTAGAACCATGAGCTATTTCGGCCTCAATTTGATGCTGCAATATGCCATTCCGATTGCGCTTGCGACCATCGCGCAAATGTTCATCATCACCGTCAATGATCTTGATCTTTCGATCGGTCCCTTTGTTGGATTGGTCGGCTGCATATCAGCAACGCTACTGCTTAATGATCCGGTGCTTGGTGTGCTTGCTTTGCTCGCCTGTATCATGGCCTATGGTCTTGTTGGTGCGCTTATTCACATTCGTAATTTGCCGTCGATTGTTGTTACACTTGGCCTTTCCTTCGTCTGGCTCGGTATTGCGGTTCTCATTCTTCCGTCCCCTGGTGGTAAGGCGCCTGTCTGGCTTAAAGCGATCATGTCGTTTCAAATGCCATGGGTTCCCTTACCCATCATCGCTGCGATCTTGATCGGCGGCATTGTTCACGTAGCCCTTATGACATCCTCTTTGGGTGTTATCGGCCGCGGCGCGGGTGGCAATCCAAAGGCTTTACAACGTGCAGGCTGGTCGATGCTGAAGACCAAAGTCGCCATGTTTACGATTGCAGGCTTTTTTGGTGTGCTCGCGGGCCTGTCGCTATTAGGGCTGACAACCTCCGCAGACGCTCATGTTGCTGATCGATACACGCTCTATTCCATCGCAGGTGTTATTTTAGGCGGTGGGGAATTCATCGGCGGGCGTGTATCTCCAATGGGCGCGGTTGTTGGAGCTCTTACGCTTGCGCTCGCAGGCGCCTTTTTGATCTTTCTCAAAATCTCACCCGATTGGCAGATCGGCGCACAAGGCGCCATTCTGATCATCGTCCTTGCGATGCGTGCCTTGATTACAAGCGGGGAGGCGAGGCGATGAATGCAGTCATAAAGCGCCTTGGTGATCAACCTTGGATATGGTCTTTCCTCGCCGCTACCGCTGTGTGGCTGATGACGATTGCATTTACAGGCGGGCAGGGGGCAGGTGAGATCTTAACCTCGGCCCTATCGTTCGGTACGTTCACCATCATCGTAGGCCTAGGTCAAATGATGGTGATCACGACGGGCCCGGGCAATGTCGATCTTTCCATTCCCGCGACGATGACATTGTCGGGCGTCATCGCGATGAAGGTGATGGATACCGATTCGGCCAATATGCTCCTCGGCATTGTTGCTGCCTTGAGTGCTAGTCTGGTCGTAGGCGTTGCAAATTATATTCTTATCCGTCTGCTCAGAATTCCTCCGATTATCGCGACATTGTCTTCAAGTTTCTTGGTGCTCTCGACGGCCATTTCTTATGGTCGCGGCATCCGCATCAAACCTCCCGTACCTTTGGCCGATTTTGCTACGGTGCGCTATGCAGGGGTGCCGGTTGTTGCCGTCGCGGTCTTAGGTCTCAGCATTCTATTGGCACTTGTTCTTAAGCGGACCATTTATGGCCGAACGGTTTTGGCAATTGGTCAAAATGAACGGGCGGCATGGCTCGCGGGCCTTAAAGTCAAGTCAGTGCGGTTTGCCACCTATCTTTTGAGCGCTTTATTCGCCGGTATTTGTGGCATATTGCAGTCGGGGTTTTCGGGTGGCGCCGCTCTCAATATGGGTGACGATTTTCTTCTCGCTTCCATTGCGGTTGTCGTTATCGGCGGTACTTCGGTTGCAGGCGGTAAGGCCAATGTTCCAGGCATTTGGGGCGCAGCCTTGTTCATGTATTTATTGGTCACGATGTTGAATATTTTTGGTGCGAGCCCCGGTGTGCGACTGATCCTAACGGGCGTCATGATCATTTCCGTCATAACGCTAGCTGGCGGTGAAAAGACAAGCCGTTAAGCTCAGCTCTATTCTAATTGAGAATGAAAATGTGGGAACATTCGCAAGCGTTAACCCATCATCGCCTTAATGGAAGGCTAATTAATTACTGATTTTTCAATGTATTATATCTACTAATATTACTTAATGTGCCCCTGATCTTATTTTTAGTTTGAGTAAGCTGGCAAAGGATTAACAATGAGCGTTGTGATCCATCATAATCCCGAATGTGGAACTTCCAGAAATGTTTTGGCCATCATTGAGGCTTCGGGCTACCAGCCTATCATTATTGAATATTTGAAAACAGGCTGGACACGCCCACAGCTGCAAGGCCTGTTTGCTGCGGCTGGTCTCACTCCCCGTGAGGCACTTCGGACAACCAAATCGCCTGCCGCTGAGCTTGGTCTTCTTTCGGAAACCGTAAGTTACGATGAGCTTTTGACCGCCATGGTTACCCACCCCATTTTAGTCAATCGCCCGATCGTTTGTACGCCCAAAGGTGTTAGGTTATGTAGGCCCAGCGAAGCCGTTCTTGATTTGCTGGATCAATGGCCAAAAGGGCCTTTTTATAAAGAGGATGGCTCGGTCCTGATCAATGAAACAGGACAAAGGGTAGGCTAACGCAGTAAGCACCTAAGCCAAGTGCGTGCATCCGGCATCGCTTACGCTTCTTAAAAGATCCGCTCAAAATTTAGATCGGCATCAACCCTCGTATTCGCACGAATGAATATTCGGCTGCTGAATATTTATGTTGGGCTGGACGGTATGTTTTCCGCCACTCTCCCTTCAGTGGAACGGTCAAGACGTTCCATTCTTCAAATAAATAAACCTAATCCGACAATCATAAGAAAAATTACCAAAGGGGGGCACGGTCCATTTAATTCACTAACAGGAGCCGACCATGTCACGTATTCATCACATAAAGTCAGTCGCGATTGCTGCCGTAACGATGATGGGTTTAATAACTTATGCCAATGCCGATCCGCTTCTGGATCATCTTCGAAATGATCCATCGGTAATCAAACGATCGACGACGAATAACCCCAATATGAAAATGCTCAAGGAGCCTGAGTATACAGGATCCTTACGGGGTGAAGGTCCAACGCGTCCGCTGACCAGTATTTGTTCTTATGATACGTTTTACTGGAATACGATTTATGCTTGTAATCCGGAATACAACCCGGACGATCCGGTCTATATTGAGAAGAACCAAAACCACCACGGCAATGATAATTCATCGTCTTCAGCGCCGTCTGTAGATTAAGATTAGAGCCAATAAGGCTGAGTTCACTTAAGCGGGCTCAGCCTTATTTTTTTGCCGATATTAGACTTAAAATTCACAAATTATAGTATCGCTAAACATTCGCGGAAATTCTTTAACATATTGATTTAACGATAAATTTTGTAAAATGAACCGAGAAATTTAAATTGACAGCGTCATTTGGCAGGTCAATAGTCGCATCTATTCGAGGTGTCGATTATCTGCAATTTGCATTCTATCCAATCATAGATGCGATCTGATGAGAGCGCCGACACGATAAGGATGGAGGGTGATAATGATCACGTCAATCGTCCAAAAAATGCGTTTATTGACCGCGATAACTATGCTCGGCTTGCTGGCCTTGCAACCCGTTTTTGCTCAAGATGATGCCATCACGGTCTTGGCCGCCGCTTCATTAAAAGAATCGTTAGAGGAGGCCGGTAAAGTTTTTAGCGCGCGCAATGGAGCGGAAATCAAATTTTCATTTGCAGCGTCTGCCATCATTGCCAAACAAATTGCCTCGGGTGCACCGGCTGATCTCTTTGCCTCTGCTGATATAAATTGGATGAATTATCTCGATGAGAAAAATTTGATTCAATCAAATTCGAGGGTCAATCTTTTGGGCAATTCGCTCGTGTTTATTGCGCCACAATTGAGTAACATTCAGACCGTGCCTCTTACGCAAGATGGGATTTTAGAGGCGGTCGGTAATGGTAAAATAGCGATTGCCGATATGAACACCGCGCCCATTGGTCTTTACGCCAAAAACGCTTCGCAAAAGCTCGGAATTTGGGATGTCATAGAGCCTCGATTGCTTCAGGCCAAGAATGTGATTGGTGCCGTTTTGGCAGTTGCGCGTGGCGATGCACCCATCGGGCTTGTCTATTTAACGGATGCCAAAAATGATAGCTCCGTTAAAATTGTCGCGATCTATCCAGAAGAAAGTAATGTGTTGATTACCTATAGTTTTGCCTTAACGAAAGCTTCAAAAAATCCTGAAGCGGAGAAATTTCTGGAATTTCTTAAAACCCTTACGGCGATGGAAATATTTGAAAAAGCTGGCTATCGAATCTTGTCAAAAGCAGGATGATCGATTTAGCCGATATTTCTATGCCATAAAGCCAATGACAATCCAATTGAGGCAGTTGAAAGCGAGCAACGCAATTAGAGGCGGAAATACACACAAAGCAATCGCCTTAATAAAGGATAACCATACAACATCAACAAATCGATCAGCCACTGTATATTTAGGCAGATACGCCATGATAGGGCTTCGACCTACATCATGTTCATCAAGATATTTGATTTGAAATTGCCCCAAACGCACTTCCTTCCCAAAGCAACTATTCGGTTCAATGGGAGAGCTGGCGGCGATAAATATTTTCAAGCAATTGTCTAACGCATAATTATGATAAATTTCATATTCTTCTTCATCTTTTATTGCTGCGTCTTGGGATGCTTTAAAGCGTTCGCTTAAGGTCCAATCGTCCGGCACATCGAAAAACACAATCGTGTTCATGCTAAAATAGACGCCAAATCCGATCCATATCACTGATAGGATGAGCCACAAGCGAAATAGTCCGCGCATTAAGTGTGGCTTAAGAAACAGCCTTCGCTTTAAAACTTTCCTCATGGCAACTAACCCAAACACATAGCCCCAAACACGCTTAACTGGATAGTTAACGCATGGCCACGTTTAAGGTTGCAGCAAGATTGAATATTTTTTATCTTTTCGCGCCCGAAGGCCTAATTATTGGCCATAGGCCGAAAAGGCTATTCCCCTGATTTTGGAGATCCAGGTCGGTTTCTTATGCAAATAAAGCTTTCCGGTCGGCAATTGTAATTGGCAACCCTTTTTTGCGTCGGCTGATAAGAGGGTTCCGAGCAAGATACGCCCTTCTGTCATCATGGCGACGCGGCAATGAACCAGTTCGTCTGTCGAAAGCAATTCTTCGATAATAACAATGTCATCTTTTGAGGCCATCGGTTCAAATTCATCCGATATCACCAAAATGGCTTTTGTTTCTTGTGGAATTGGAAAGGAAGCGTCAATCTCGACTTGCTTTGCCCGCGCTTTCACCATGCTATCTCTTGATCCGGCATGACCGATCAATTTGAGCTTCGCGCGGGACGCCTTATCACCAAAAGCCAGCCAATAGAGTGAAACCTTAAACGTCTTGGCATATTGTTGCAGTTCATCGTCACGAATACCACGGGAACCGTTCTCATGGCCGCTATAGGTCCCATAGGGAATACCTAAATAAGCCGAAGCTGAAGCAGCGGTTTTGAAGCCCGCCTTAATTCTCGATTGCTTCAGACGGAGATACTTTTCCATAATTTTATAACGAACACCACAGACTAAAAGTTCAAAAAGCGCAATTAAAACGGATATTATTTTTATAATTCAATGGCTTATTGAGTTTTGAGGTATCAATAAACAATTGCATTATAAAATTACGCAATTGACGAATAATCGACTGTTCTCTGCATGTCCGATAATCGGAACTATTTTTTTGAGAGAAATTATACTGAACCAATGAGAATAATGGCGTGTAATCAACCGCTTATCATAGGCGCGTTAGTCCCGATAAAGCGTAGTCGGAAACTCCGAATTTCTAAAGTCGGCTGTCCCGCAGAAGTGAGATCGAGCCAAGAAATCGGCTAGATCGACTTCAAGAGTTTAGAATAAATGCCGAACATATTTCCGGCCCCATCGGGATTGGCCTGGAAGCGGCCTGAAAATAGAAACTCCACCAAGACACGATATTGATGTGCTGAAAGCGGCTCCCAACGCAGGCCAACCCCGCCAGACGATCGAATAATCACCCCTGGAAGCCAAACCTGATCGGCCAATTCTATTTCAATCCGCTCTTCTAGTATCATCGCCTTCGGTGGCTTAAGTCCTGCGCCTCCCGTCGACATATTATCAATATGAACCCAAGTGATCGTATGATCGGTGCGTACGCGTAATTTGGAATTGATGGTGAAGCGGAAGCTCGTACGGGGGTAGGGGCGCGGAAGAGATATCCAAAGCGCTATGGTTAAATTAATCATCGTGAATAGGGAAAAAATAACAGCTACCGGAAAGAAATTTGTCGGCGGAATAATCCGGAAGCTCGGTAAAGAATTAATAACAACCCCTATGGCTGTTGCCATCCAAACGGTAGCGAGAATACCTGACGTCCAGAGGTCGAGACCCTGTTTAGTAACCGATGATTTAGGGGTAACTCTAAAGGGTACGCCAAATGGTTTAATGAACGAACTCAGCACATGTGGAAATAGCTTGAAAGATGTAAAAACATTGATGGCCGTCGAAATGATAGGAACATAGGTACGGTTGCCAATCCACGTCATATAGCCCTGCTGAATGGCAAAAAAAGGTGCCGCATATTGAAGTGCATCCTCCAGGCTGCCTCCTGTGGTTGGTGAAAGGCCGAAAAGGAAGTAAAGTGCTGGTATTGTCGATGCCATTATCGAAACGAGCGGCATGACCACCCAATGATGGGGCGAAAAAATAATCTTTTGAAAAAGGGATAAAGCAGGATTACCGAGATAATCCTCCCAAAGATAGGAAATCTGAATATGCCCGCGTGCCCAGCGGCTACGTTGTGTAAAATAGGCATCTGCTGCATCCGTCGCCAATCCAAGGCTGAGGTTCTCATTCAGATAAACCGTACGATAGCCATTCCGCTTAAGCCGAAGCGTCGTCAACATGTCTTCTGTAATGCTCTCAACAGGAATTCCATTGATTTTATCAAGCGCTGATCGCCTCGTAATCGAACAAGAGCCACATGAAAATGCTGCATCCCAACGCGCTCGCGCGGCCATAATTTCACTAAAGAAAAAGCGCTGGTCATCCACCCACTCGGTATTAAGGGCCAGATTAAGCTGAATTAAATCAGGATTATAAAAGACTTGAGGCGTTTGAACGATTGCTACCTGAGGATCCGCAAAATAGGGAAGGGTGCGGGTTATAAAATTGGTAGCAGCCGCAAAATCGGCATCCATAATAGCAACAAACTCACCCTTACAATGCTTGAGTGCTGCATTTAAATTACCTGCCTTTGCATGTTCATTTCCTGATCGCGTGAGATAGTTGGCTCCTAATTCAGCACATAATTTTTGAACCCAATCGCGTCTGCCGTCATCAAGAACATACACATTACAATGTGCATAATCTTGGTTGAGTGCCGCGATAATTGTTTTGTCGAGAATATCGGCCGGTTCATTATAGGTAGGAATGAGCAAATCAACTGAATGGGCTGGTGTGGAATGCTCAGATCCAAAAGGTGGTATGGCCAATTTGGGTGCTTTTGCCATCAATATTAAAAACAATAGACCGCTAAGGCAGCCCAACGCTTCAACCACAAAAACAATAGTCGGCCAAATGGCGGCAGAACCGTCGCTGTAAAGAAGTGTATCAAAAAACCGCCATGAAAAATAAAATCCGCCAAACCCAACCACCACAACCCCATAGGCAATGCGTGAGGCTGTATGACCTTTATCGATATAGAGGTCGAATATCAGATTAATGATCAATGCCACGATCAAAGGTTGGATATAGCCGAACTCAAGCACCGTCATTGGAAAAGCGTCCGAAAAAAGCTAGGGGGGCTTCTGCGGGGAAGGCTTGCAATAATCTGTCTACCCACCAGACAATCCGGCAATTGATTAGCCATCGAGACAAAAGCCTCTTCGGGAATTGCGCGGACGCGGTACCAATGGCCGCGGGGCAGAAGGGGTAAGTTATATTTAAGCCTCGTATCCAATAACTCCACATTTATGGGTCGATCCGCTATGAGAGCTGACCACATTTGAGAGGAGCCTGATAAAGAAAATTTTACGGTTTCATCTATATGCGTCCGCGCAGCATCGGCTTCATTAAAAAATAAATCAATGGAAAGGGCTTGGCAATTCAGAACGCTTATTAAAGGATCGCCTATTGATACCGTGCTACCCGATACTAAAAGATGCGTTACAGCCCGTCCTGATTGAGCCGCCCTAACAATGGATTGGCGTGAATTTTTTTCTTTCTCCGTTGCAGCCGAATATCGATCGCGCTCTATCGCTAGTCGTTCTTTGGCCATTAGGGCAAGTTCTTGTAAATTTAAAAGCTTTTGCTCAATATATTTTGCGTTTCCCTGTTCTTCCGTAGAAATCGAAACAATCGGGTCTTGTTGGCCGTTCGAACTCGTAGCGGCAAAATTAAGACGCTCTTCAAGGTCAATCCGGACAGTATCAAGGGCTCTAATTTCAGACGCGACATCATCCACTCGACGACGAGCGTCCTTCTGGTCATCGCTTTCAATGGCAAAACGCTTAATCTCAAAGAGAGGATCACCAATGGCTATTGGATCGCCGCTCTTCACGGCTATGGTTTCTAAGATACCATCGACAGGTGCGCGGTAGTCAATTTTTTCACTCGTAACCGTTGCATAGACTGGGTCGAGGTAAAAAAAATCTTCAGCCAAAAAAACCAAATACGTTACGGCCAAAATGACTAACATTACTTTTTTAATAACTGAATGACTCATTACTAAATTCTCACACGCCTCAATTCACAGCGTTACGATTGGCCCATTTGTTGGATATGCCATGCAGCATTTGTGACGCATCTGCTTCGGATACAGGTTTAGAGAAGTAATAGCCCTGGGCGAATTCGCAGCCTAAGCGTGAAAGAAATAAGAAGTCTTCCTTGGTTTCCACGCCTTCCGCGATAACAGATACATCCAATTTTTCGGCCAATTCAATGATGGCCGTGACAATTTTTTGGCTTTCGGAATTGTTAGATATATTTGTTATAAACTCTTTATCGATTTTAATCGTATCGGGCTTATATTTCTGCAAATAGGAGAGCGACGAATAGCCTGTACCAAAATCATCAATGGCAATGGCGATGCCGTTTTTCCGCAAGAAATCGAAATTCTTGAGAACGATCGGGTTATTCTCCAATATTGTTGATTCAACAATTTCTACGCAAATCTTATCTGGGCTTACCTCATTCTCATTGAGAAGATTTAGACATTCATCACCAAAATCCGTGGCCATGAAATGGCTAGGTGAAATATTGATGCCTAATTTAAAGCGCGGATAATCTTTGAGTACATTACCCCATCGTCCAATGGCCTTTAATCCGTTTTTTAATACCCATTGGCCAATGGGAATGGTCAAGCCAGATTGATCGGCGATTGGCAAGAATTCGATCGGCGTAATCAAGGTGCCATCGGCATTGCGCCACCGAATAAGGGATTCAAATCCGATCAAGCTTTGATCGGCAACCGAAATCAGCGGTTGATAATGCAAAACAAATTCGTCTTGCGATAATCCACGGTTAACATTTGCGGCCATTATTCGACGCCGATAGGTCATTTGCCGCATCGCGTCGCCAAACACCGTTAGGTTTGCACCTCCCTTTTGTTTAGCATATTGTAGCGCCGTATCGACGTCACTGAAAACTTGAAAAGACGTCTTGGTTGCATGGTTGAAATGAACAAGACCGCCACTAGCAGTACATGGAAATGGATGGTCAAAACTTTGATAGGGCATACTTAAGCTTTGCAATATTTTTGCAGCTTCTTGTTCAACCGTATCTGTGTCTGCTAGGTCTTCGAGGATAATCGCAAATTCATCCCCTGCTACTCGTCCAACAGTTGCCGTCGCATTGTCGGGCAATATTTTTATCATTTCGATAATACGTCTTGATGCTTCTTGAATGATCCGGTCTCCCAAATCATGACCAAACGTATCATTCAGATGACGAAAATTATCAAAGCCAACAACAAGAATCGAAGTCTTAGGCATTACATTATTTTGATTGCCGATCAGAATGCGATCAATCGTTTCATAAATATAGCGGCGATTGGCAAGACCCGTTAATAAATCCCGTGACATATCGATACGCGCCTGTGCGCGGATCAGTTCCCGCTCTAAATGAACACCCAATTGGGCGGCGATTTGGCGTAAGAGTTTATCCGTCTCACTTGTTTGGGTTTTCTGTTTTGAACCAAAAAAATATAAAGTCAGAGCAATATGATCATTAATAATAACAGGAACCGCGAGGTAATTGTCGATTTCGTAGTGTGCGAATAATTCCCGCAGGGTTGCGTTATCTAGATCGGCAGTTGGTCGGATCGTAATCGGTGCTTCACTTTCACTCGATAAGATTCCACTTAGAGCTAAATCTTGATCCATCTTTTGGCGGAATGCGTCATAGAAGGAATAGGCCTCTGAGCCATACCAGATTGGGCTTTTGAGAAGGCTCTTTATCCCAGGATTGAGGGGGCATACACGCCCGGCTTTAAATTCCAGATAGGTCCCGATCTGACGAAGGACGGCGTGAAAGATTTCTTCAATGCCATCGGATTCGGTAATTGAAAGCGCAATAGCGTTTAGAAGCTCCAATTGCTTATTTTTTTGGTAGAGCTCACGCAATCCTTCTTCGGCGATTGCTTCGGCCGAATGGCGTGCTTTTCTCTCGCGTTCGAGGCGTTTCTCGAGCAATTTGATGCGTGAGGTTTCTTCATTGTCATTTTTTGAGGTCATTGTCATGTAACTTTCAAGAGACCCATTCGACAACAAAGACGCACCGCTCTGAACCGTGGTGAACGCATTCAGACTGGCTTATTTCAATCTTGTTTCCATAAAGCTCAGCAGTGCTTTCAATGAAGCCTTCGGCTAATGCACAAAGTTTGCGGGGTGAATTATAGACAAGAGTAAGTGTTTCTCGAGAAGCTTGGGCCATATGGAAGTGCGGGCAAACGGCACCAGGGTATAGTTTTTTCACTTCCGGATGAATGATATTGTTTACATCTTTAATGAATTCTTCTGAGTGATGATAATTTTCAAAAAGATAGGGAAGGGCTTCTTGAAAGTGCGGCATAGCCCGTTTACCAATCCATTTAAGGGTCTCAGCGGCGCTGATGCTTAATTTCTGCGATGCAGCATCGACAAGGGCATATAGTTCTTCATCCGGATAATTTCCAAGCGAGGTATAGGCACCATCCAATTCGGCGCTTTCCAAGAGCTGATCCCACATTTCGGCGCCGAATTCTTTTTCGATGATTGTTTCGACGACATTAAAGACAACGCCCTTCATACACTATTCCTCTTTTTAATCTTTGCTTCGAAAAGCCTATCGCGGTTGCTCGAAAAGATTTGACCCTTTTAATATTCGGTACCATTGATGGTATTGATGTCGCGAGGATTGTTTTCGGAATAGATCGCGCGCCAAATTTTGACCCCAATCGAGTTAGAGCCGAACATAAAACCGTATTCGGGATGGTCTACCCATGTGCAGCGGACATATAATTCATGGCCAACGGGACGCCCCTTTTCGGTCATGATAATGTCGAATTTAGAGGGCGCATCTTTGGAAAACAGTCCCGTTTCCTCGCACGATATCCGCATGCCTTTCTCGCTAATGTCCAGTAATTCGATTTTTTTCTTCTCATAAAAAAGGACAAATGATTTCACGCCGGAAAACCGGGGGAACCGCCGCCTGAATTTTTCATCATAGTCATTGATGCTCATGAGACTGCCTATTTAGAGGGGTTGCTTGCGCCTTTATTAGGGTTTGAAATTCAAGAGAAAGGTTGTCCCCATATCGTTGAGGATGGTCAGTCGCCCATTTATGTGCTCAATAAGGCGCTCGACCAGTCTTACACCGTTTCTATGGTTATTGGCCGATGGATCGAGACCCTTTCCATTATCTTTGACCACCAGAATCGCATGGCGACGACCTGCTTCCTTCGTCAAACCGACCATTATATTTCCACTTGATTGGGGGAAAGCATGGATGAAAGCATTGGTAACAAGCTCGATTAGGACAATGCCGATAACGGATGCTTGGCTAAGTTTGATTTTGACACAGTGAATATCACGGATGATCCGAATATGGGGATATTGGGCACCGTAGATTTGAATGAGATCATCCAATAGAGCATTTAAATAGATATCACCTTGGATAATGTCTTTGTCGCCCGATACTAAGAGCTGGTCATAGACTTGGGCCATGGCCATAATACGCCCGGCAATTTTTCGGATGGTTATTTCGGCTTCATCGCCATAAATCTTAAACTCGTCGATGCGGTTGATCAGCATACTATGGATGATTTGTAGATTATTTCTAACACGATGATTGGCTTCAGCAGCCAACAAAGTCTTTTTTTCGACGAGCGCCTCCTTTTTTTGGATAAGCCGATCCCGTTTGGCTAAGCGCTCTTTCAAATCCGCTATGATTTCCATATCTGTTATTATTTTTGAGAGAAATTCAAACAGAGGATGAAGGATATCGAACAGACCTTCAGATGGTTTAGATTGGTTGTGTTTGATATGAACGACGCCAAAAATTTCACGATATCCGCCTAGCGGAATAAGGATATCCGCCTTATCAAAGAGCGCTGCTTCACGCTTTAATTTTTCAAGCGCTTCTGTTTTAAGCTCCACTGGCTCGACACTGCTTGTCGCTTGTTTCCTTGCAACGTCAGTATCCGTGACAAGAATAAGAGATTGATTGCGCCTATCTAAGGCATAGATGCGACATAGATGAACGTTCGAAAGCGTTGAGCAAAGCTCGCAAGCAGTTACTAGAATTTTCTGAATTGATTTTTGTTTGCTCGCGAATGAAATAAATCTGATTAATTCAGAATTAAAGCCCTGAAATTGATCAGAATTCAACAATTTTTTACCTCATTTATTTATGCATATTGTATAAATATTACTATATTGTGGCCTAATTCATTCAATTTGTATATGATTTTAATTATTATCTGAAATAATAAATGTATAATTATAAGTTATATTGACATTATAAATGCAAATCGCATTTATCGGCAATAATACTTTTTATTGGAGTCGATGGTGAATTATTATTATAAATTTTTATCGCTTATTTTTATTGCTTTTATTACGTTATTTCAATCATTTGCTTCGCTTCACGCCGAAGAAAACAATGCGATTATTGTGATTGATGCTGAATTTGGCTTGCCTAACAGCACGTCGGCTCAGGCCATTAGCCTTGGTGCCCAGCTGGCCGTCAAAGACATTGAGTCTTCGGGTCTCTTAAAGGGGAGGCGGCTTCAAATCGAGCGGAGCGATAACCGTGGCGTTCCCGCCATTGGCGTGGATAACCTGACCAAAATGGCCTCGCGCAAAGAGGTGGTAGCCGTAATGGGGGGTAAGTTCAGCCCCGTCTATATCGAGCAGAGGCCCGTGGCCGATCAATTAGGGATAATATTGTTGGACCCATGGGGCTCTGCCGATGGTATTGCGAAAATGGGCGATACAACGAATTGGGCTTTCAGGCTCTCGTTAACGGATCAATGGGCCGCGACCGCATTTATTGATGAGGTTAAAAAGCGTTCTATAGACCATATTGGGGTCATTATTCCGAATACGGCGTGGGGCAGAAGCAATTCGGACGCGTTGAAAAAGGCTGCTGCGCAAAAGAACATCCAGATCGCTGCGGAAGCCATCTATAACTGGGGTGATAAGAGCCTGATGCAACAATACCAGGCGATGCTCGATGCCAAAGTTGGCCTCGTTATTCTGGTAGCCAACGAAAATGAGGGTGCGCTGTTGGTCCGTGAAATGGCCATTCTTCCAAAAGAGAAGCGCCTTCCAATCCTGGCCCATTGGGGTATTACGGGCGGCAATTTTGTCGAAATGACAAATGGCCTGATAACAAATGTGGATTTATCCGTCATACAGACCTTCAGCTTTTATAATTCTGTAAACGATAAAGCCAAAAGCCTCATTCCTCGCATTCTCGAGGAGACGCATGCTTCTGGCATCGACGGCATTAAGAGTTCGGTTGGAATTGTCCAAGCCTATGATTTGACCTGGATGTTGGCTCTTGCGATGGCTAAGGCTAATTCAACAGAGCGCTCCTCCATTCGGGACGAATTGGAGAATATTGATGGTTTTGATGGGACCATCAAATCATATTCCCATCCATTTTCAAAAGATAATCATAATGCGCCGCTGGCTGATCAATTGTTTTTTGCAAAATATAGCGATGCTAAAGATCCGAAGCCGTTACCTTAGAAATAGATGATGTTATTTGGCCGCGGAATTGAAAGTTCGATCCGATTATCGATTAATCTCGTTGTCGTAACGGTTGCCATTTCTATGGCGTTGGTTAATTTTAAAATTGCGGCTGATATTCGTGAGAGCGAGTCCATTAAGCTCGAGCAGTCAACGCAATTGAATATTGTGAACGAGATAAAATCCTCTTTTCGTTCTTATTTGGATGATTTTAGTTCTCTTGCCGATGCGCCTATTCTCGTTACATCGCTCACGGATAGTCAGGGTCGAAATAATTATTTAAGCCAATATTTAAACCAGAAAACACAAGCTTCGCATATTACGTTTCAATTGCTCGATTATAAAAGACGAAGCCTACTACGCACTGGCGATATCGGCCAAATTAGCCTTGATACGGCAAAGAAAGAATGTGATGAAAACGTCGGCCGCTCTGTTTCTACGGCACTGAATGAGGACTATTTGATCTTTTGTGGCAATATTAATCTTCCATCAGACAATATGCCCATCGGCTATTTAATTGGTGTTACACCGATCAATGATTTTCTTGATCGAAATATCCATATTAACTCAGATGTTTTTCATAAAGACGTAAAGCTTAAATTATTGCCGGTCGGAACGCTCGAAAATGGTATGGCTCCCATTTATTGGGAAGATGATACCGTCTTGGCAGCGAATGTTGATCTCACCATGCCGATTGATTCCAATAAAATTGCCTCGGTTAATAATGTCATTCTAATCAGCCTCGGATTTATCATCAATATTGCTATTGGCTATTTGCTGGCTCGATATTTAGCTTGGCGTATTTCAAGACCTATTATTAATCTTTCTGAAGCGGCTTTGGCCTTTGCCAAAGGCAATATCAATGTTGTTGATAAGCGCGGTATGGTCGATGAAATTAAAACATTAGCCAATACGTTAGAAGCTACCTTTATCGAGCGTGCCCGTATTCAGGGGGAATTGCAGCATCTTGTTAATTTTGATCATTTGACGGGCGCCTTAACGCGCAGTCATTTTCATACGTCCTTTGATACGCTTTTACAGCTGGCTAAACGCTCTGGTGATGGAATAGCCATTCTCTACCTTGATCTCGATCGCTTTAAATCCATCAACGATACCTATGGCCATGATGCTGGCGACCAAGTGCTAAAAACCGTCGTGGAGCGTATGCGCCTTCGTTTGCGGGGTAGTGATCTCGTTGGTAGGCGAGGCGGTGACGAATTCACGGTCGGACTTTATCCCGTTCGTAACCGTATGGAGGTTGAAACTGTCTGTAACGAGCTCATTCCTCTATTGTCGCAGCCCATTACGATCAACAACACTGTCATTGTATCGGTCGGCGTTTCAATCGGTATAGCGATGTTTCCCGATCATGGCGATGAAATTGAAGCTTTGGCAATTAAGGCCGATAATGCTCTTTATCGTGCGAAGAGTAAGGGCGGAAACCATTTCGTTTGGTTTGCGAGCCCTGAAGCGCCGAAGGACAACGGGCCTTAGTTTGCGCTCGAGATGATACCTTTCGTTCCGCCTGCTTGACAGCGTTTGGGCCGAGATTTCGCCTCACAGTCGTAGATAATGTCATTGAATTGCGATTGTTCAGAAGCGATTGGCGTCTAACGGCGCCAATTTGAGAGCAATAATTGCACGGTCGCGAGCGGCTTATCGGGTAAAGTGGGCTGGAAATTCCATTGGGGTTTCTATAATCTAAGCCGTATCACGTTGTTTTTATGAATTCAGGAACATCAAAAATGCCCGCATATCGCTCCCGTACCACGACCCATGGCCGCAATATGGCCGGTGCCCGCGGCCTTTGGCGCGCCACAGGCATGAAGGATGAGGATTTCGGGAAGCCTATTATTGCGGTCGTCAATTCGTTTACCCAATTTGTGCCCGGCCATGTCCATCTGAAGGATTTGGGACAATTGGTCGCGCGTGAGATCGAAAAGGCAGGCGGCGTAGCCAAAGAGTTCAACACGATTGCGGTCGATGACGGCATCGCTATGGGCCATGACGGGATGCTTTACTCGCTTCCCTCCCGCGAGCTGATTGCGGACAGTGTCGAGTATATGGTCAACGCCCATTGCGCGGATGCCATGGTCTGTATTTCGAATTGCGACAAGATCACGCCCGGCATGCTTATGGCGGCGCTGCGCATCAATATTCCGGTCGTCTTTGTGTCCGGCGGCCCGATGGAAGCCGGCAAGGTAACGCTCAACGACCTTGAACACGCCATTGATCTCGTCGATGCCATGGTTGCTGCAGCCGATGATCGGATCAGCGATGAGGACGTTGCCAAGATCGAGCGTTCGGCCTGCCCAACCTGCGGTTCATGCTCGGGCATGTTCACAGCCAATTCAATGAACTGCCTCACGGAAGCCTTAGGATTGGCATTGCCCGGTAACGGCTCGGTGCTCGCCACCCATCACGATCGCGAACGGCTCTTCCTGGAGGCGGGGCGCACGATTGTCGATATTTGCAAGCGCTATTATGAGAAGGACGATGCGTCCGTTCTGCCACGTAACATTGCCAATTTCGCGGCTTTTGAAAACGCGATGACGCTTGATATCGCGATGGGCGGTTCAACCAATACCGTCTTGCATTTGCTCGCAGCCGCGCATGAAGGCGGCGTCGAGTTTACGATGCAGGATATTGATCGCCTGTCCCGTCGGGTTCCGGTTCTATGCAAAGTGGCGCCTTCGGTGGCCAATGTTCACATGGAAGATGTGCATCGGGCCGGCGGCATTATGAGCATTCTCGGCCAGTTGGATCGCGGTGGCTTGATCAACAATCAATGTGGAACGATCCACGCGCCAACGCTGTCAGACGCACTTAATCGTTGGGATGTCAGCCGCACCAATGACGAGATGGTTTCGACCTTCTTCCGCGCGGCCCCCGGCGGCGTTCCAACGCAAGTGGCCTTCAGCCAGGACCGCCGTTACAAGGAGCTTGATAAGGATCGCTCGAAGGGCGTTATCCGCGATGTAGCGCATGCCTTCTCGAAGGATGGCGGCTTGGCGGTCCTCTTCGGCAATATTGCGGAGGATGGCTGTATCGTTAAAACCGCGGGCGTTGATGAAAGCATTTTGAAATTCAACGGCACGGCCCGTGTGTTTGAAAGCCAAGATGACGCGGTTCAGGGTATTTTGCTCGGCAAAGTCGTAGCCGGTGACGTTGTTGTTATTCGCTATGAAGGTCCGCGTGGCGGCCCCGGCATGCAGGAAATGCTTTATCCAACAAGCTATTTGAAATCGAAGGGTTTGGGCAAAGCCTGCGCGCTGATTACTGATGGCCGATTCTCAGGCGGCACCTCGGGCCTTTCCATCGGCCATGCCTCGCCTGAGGCGGCGGAAGGCGGCTTGATCGGGCTTGTGGAAACGGGTGATCCGATCGAGATCGATATTCCGGCACGCAGCATCCAATTGCGGGTTGATGCCAAAACGCTTGAAGAGCGTCGCAAGGTTCAAGATGCGAAAGGCTGGAAGCCTGCCAAGCCACGGCCAAGAAAGGTCAGCACGGCGTTGCGTGCCTATGCCTCTATGGCCACCAGTGCATCCAAGGGCGCAGTGCGTCATTTAAAAGACGATTAATCGTCGGCTTAAGCTTTATGATACGGGTTGCGGCATAGTGAGCCGCTACCCGTGATGCGCCCTGGCACCAGAGGAGAAATGCGCAACATGAAATGGTTTCAAACGGCTTTCGCGTTTTTCGCCTTCTTGTTCCTTGCTCAACCGTCCTTTGCAACGGATGGCATGACCAATATCGATGCGGGCCGTAACGGTGCGACGATTCCGATTTTTGTCTTGGGTAATCCTGCGGCGACGAAAACACTTATTCTGCTGCCGGGAGGTGGTGGAGAGTCCGGAAAAATTATCCTTGGCCAACCGGGAAGCAATAATTTTTTATCGCGGTCGCGTGATCTTTTTCAGGCGCAGGGCTTTAATGTCATTGTCATGTATCGGGCGAGCGATTTGGACGATCTTGATACCGAGTATCGCACAACAAAGCCCCATATCAGCGAAATCGAGCGGGTGATTAAATTTGCCAAACAGGAATTTAAAAAGCCCGTTTGGTTGATTGGCACAAGCCGTGGAACGGTTTCGGCTACGGCCGCCTCCATCGCGCTCGGAGCTTCGGCTGTCAGCGGTTTAGTTCTAACGTCCAGCGTAACCGATGCACGGCGTAATGGCATTGGTAGTCTAGCGGTTGATCAGTTAAAAATTCCCGTTTTGATCGTTCATCATCAGAATGATCAATGTAAAATTTGTGTGCCAGCGGAAGCCGCCAAAGTGATTGATCAATTAAAATCGTCACCGGTCAAAAAATTCATCGAAATTGATGGCGGCTCAAATCCAACGGGCGATCCCTGCGGCGCAAGCCATTGGCACGGTTACATCAATTATGAGCCCGAGACGGTTAAAATAATAACCGACTGGATCAAGCACCCGATAAAAGACGCGAAGTGAACCAATAAAAAAGCGGCTTGTTGTCTTCACAAACAAGCCGCTTTTAAAAGGGTATCTAAGATCGGTTGATTTATTCTTCCGATGGGCCGCCGGCGCTTTTCCAATCTGGAAAACCACCGACATTCACGACGGACTTAAAGCCCATTTCTTTGAGCGTTTTGCCAGCTAGGGCAGCTTGGCCGCCCGCGCCGCAAACGAGGTAGATTTCGGCATCCTTTTTCATAACAGGATTATGATAGGGAGAGCTGTCATCGGCTGCGAATTCAATAAAGCCACGGGGGATGCGCACGGCACCTTTAATGGTGCCGGTCTTTGCGATGGCCGCACTGTCACGGACATCGATGAAAAGCGCATTGCTTTTGCCGTGGATTTTAATCGCATCCTCGGTGGGTAGTCGCGTTACAATCTCATTGGCTTCGGCCAAATAATCTTTTGCGAGTTTCATCTGATCCTCTTCGTGTTTCGATTAAACCGATACCTTCACCTCGGCACCCGTTGCGACGGATTTCACCGCTGCATCGGCGAGCTCAAGCGCCTTCAAACCATCAAGACCTGTTGGTGAAATCGGCGAACCTGTTTCAATGGCTTTCACAAAGCTCTGCAACTCGGTGCGATAAGCAACCGCATAGCGCTCCATAAAGAAGTCCAAGAGCGGCGCATCGTGATAGCCTTCTTTATTAGCAAGCGTCACGGTGTTGTTGTGTACATTGGCAGCACTCACGGCGCCCTTCGAGCCATGTGCTTCAATCCGCTGATCATAGCCATAGGTCGCGCGGCGTGAATTGGTGATCACCGCAATCTTGCCCGACTTCGTCTTCAAGGTGGCGGAAGCCGTATCAACATCGCCTGCCGCGCCAATCGCGGGATCAACCAGAACCGAACCTGCTGCCGAAACCGAAACAATTTCTTCATTCAGTAAGAAACGGGCCAAATCGAAATCGTGAATCATCATGTCGCGGAAAAGACCGCCCGAACGCTTGATATAATCCACCGGAGGAGGGCCGGGATCGCGCGACGTAATTTGCACGAGTTCCACATTGCCGATTGCGCCTGCATCGATCTGCGCGCGAACAGCGGCGAAGTTTGTATCAAAGCGACGGTTAAAGCCGATCATCAGCTTGGCCTTCGTCTCTTCTACAACCTTCAAGCAGGCGCGAACGCGGTCAGCGGAAAGATCGACCGGCTTTTCGCAGAAGATCGCCTTGCCGGCGCGCGCTGCTAATTCAATCTGGTCGGCATGCATGTCGGTTGGCGTGCAGATCAAAACGGCATGGATGTTTTTATCTGCCAAAATTTCTTCGACACTCGCACGGCGCGCGCCCGACATCGCAACAATGTGTTCTGCTGCTGCATCAACGGGGTCAAACACAGCCGTAAGTTTTACGCCTGAAATCCCCAAAATCGCCGTTGCATGCGTCTTTCCAATACGGCCTGCACCCAATAGTCCAAAATTAATCGTCATCTTCTTTTCCTTCTTTACGGTTATAAACTCATTCAATCGTTTCAATTCTTACGCATGCGCCGGCTTGGTCCAACCAAACGGTGCTTTTTCGTGGCTGTCAACGACCGCATCGACGAAAGCCACGCCTTTCAACCCGTCATAGGAGGTTGGAACATTGATGCCGATCGCACCGGCGTCGCGTCCTGTATTGATCGCCCGGATTGCTTCGGCAAATCCTGAATAGAGATTGGCAAAAGCTTCGATATAGCCTTCCGGATGGCCCGGAGGCGTGCGGGTGCGCACTGCAGCGCCATCGCCCAAATCATCTCGGCCGCGCTTGATGGTTTCCGGCTTGCCAAAGAGCGGTGAGAAAATGATCTCGTTCGGCGCTTCCTGATGCCATTGGATGCTGGCCTTCTCGCCGAACACGCGGAGACGCAATCCGTTCGAGCACCCGATAGCCACTTGTGACGACCAGAGTAAACCACGCGCGCCGCCTTCATAGCGGATCATCACATGGGCATTGTCATCCAGACTACGGCCCGGCACGAAAGTGGTGAGGTCCGCGCAAAGCGCTTCGGCTTTAAGACCCGTCACGAAGCCCGCAAGATGATAGGCATGGGTGCCGATATCGCCGATGGAGCCACCGCGCCCCGATAGTTTCGGATCGGTGCGCCATTTGGCTTGCTGGTTGCCCTCGGATTCAATCGCGGTCGCCATCCATTCGAGCGGATACTCGACCTGAATGACACGAATGGCACCAAGATCACCAGCTGCCACCATCGCCCGTGCCGCGTGAATCATCGGATAGCCGCAATAGGTATAGGTGACGCCAACGAAGCGGCCTGAGCTTTTGGCCAAAGCATGCAGCGCTTCAGCATCTTCCAAAGTCGTGGTCATCGGTTTTTCGCAGATGACATGGAAGCCCGCATCAAGAAACACTTTTGCAATTGCAAAATGCGTATGGTTCGGCGTGCAGATGGCTACGACATCGATCTTGTCTTCACGGGCCAATTCGCCTGCTACCATCGCTTTGTAATCGGTATAGGACCGATCAGAAGCAATATAATTTTCAGCAGCGAATTGATGACCGCGATCGGCATTAACATCGAACGCGCCAGCGACGAGTTCGTAATGGTTATCAAGCCGTGCAGCGAAGCGATGAATGCCGCCAATATAGGCGCCAAAGCCGCCGCCTACCATGCCGAGCCGGAGTTTACGTTCAGGTGCAGTGCTCATGGATTAGGTCCTAAATCAAATGCCAAGCATGGTCTTGTTGTCGGAACGGTCGTCCCCCGCTTTGACGAAATCGTCAAAGGCGCGGTCGGCGACGCGGATGATGTGGTCACGAATAAAGCGCGCGCCCTCAGCCGCACCGTCTTCGGAATTTTTCAGGCAGCATTCCCATTCCAGCACTGCCCAACCATCATAATTATAGCCGGAGAGTTTCGAGAAAATGCCACCAAAATCGATCTGACCATCGCCGGGTGAACGGAAGCGACCTGCACGACGGATCCAAGGTTGAAAGCCACCATAGGCGCCCGTCTTACCATCGGGACGGAACTCGGCATCCTTCACATGGAAGCATTTAATCCGCTCATGGTAATGGTCGATATAGGTCAGATAATCAATCGACTGCAGGATCAGATGGCTCGGATCATACATGATGTTGCAGCGTGGATGATTGCCGACTTTCTCTAAGAACATTTCAAACGTCAGGCCATCATGCAAATCTTCTGTAGGGTGGATTTCGTAAGCGACATCGACGCCTTCGCGATCATAGGCATCGAGGATATGCCGCCAGCGCTTTGCTAATTCGTTGAAGCCGTCTTCAATCAACCCATCTGGCCATTGCGGGTAAGGGTAGAGGTAAGGCCAGAGCAGTGAGCCGCTAAAGGTCACATGGCGATCAAGCCCGAAACGACGCGAGGCTTTTGCCGCCATCATTAATTGATCGACCGCCCATTCCTGCCGCTTGGCGGGATTGCGGCGAACCTCGGGGGCTGCGAACGCATCGGCCGGAATGTCGAAGGATGGATGCAGCGCTACAAGCTGGCCTTGCAAATGACTGGCAAGCTCGGTGATCTCCAAGCCGTGCTTGGCCAATGTTCCACGAAAATCATCGCAATAGGCTTGGCTTTCGGCGGCCAATTTCAAATCAATGACGCGCGAATCCCAGGTTGGAATTTGCACGCTGTTAAAGCCTTTGCCCGCTGCCCATCCGGCCAAGCCGTCGAGCGTGTTGAAGGGGGCTTCATTGGTCGCAAATTGCGCGAGGAAAACGCCGGGGCCTTTAATGGTACGCATGGTCAATTCCTCTTGTGTTTAGGCCTTGATATGGCGGCGCGCTTCGTCTGAAAGGTGGTCGCGATTGACCACAAGAGCGGGGTCAAGTTTCGCATCGAAGTAATCGAGCGCATTCTTGACCGACATTACCGCCATACGGATCGCCGACTCTGCTGTAAGGCTTGCCGAGTGCGGCGATAGAATAACTTTTTCGCTTGCAAACAGCGGATGGTTGGCAGGCGGCGGTTCTTCCAAAAACACATCCAAGCCCGCACCGGCAATCTGGCCGCTTTTTAGGGCTTGATGCAATGCGCCTTCATCAATCAGTCCACCGCGCGCCGTATTGACGATTAAGGCTGATTTTTTCATGCAGGCAAGTTCTTCTGTACCGATAACTGCTTGACCGCCCGACATCGGAACATGCACCGTAACGAAATCGGCCAACGCCAAGCCTGCTTTCAAATCACTGATCGGCTCTGCGCCACCTTGCTTGATCGCCTCATTGGATTGGAAGGGATCAAAGGCATAAATCGTCATGCCGAAGCCTGATGCCATTTTCGCGACATGTCGACCAATCCGCCCGAAGCCAACGACCAGCAGGTTTTTCTCGTGCAGCTCGATCGCTTCAAAGCTGTTGCGATAACCCCAAGGGCCGACGCGTGTTGCTGCATCATAGGCGCGCACTTTTTTAGCAAGTGCCAGCATCAGCATCATCGCGTGTTCGGCCACAGGGCGCGAGTTCACATCGCCGATAATCGCAAGCGGAATACCGCGTGCATTGATTGCAGGCACATCGACGGCATCATAGCCAACCCCATGTCGCGAGACGATTTTGAGGTTACTGCCTTTGGCAATGGTATCGGCAGGCAAAGGCTGCGTGCGGATCACGAGGCCATCGGCCTTTTCGATCAAGGGCGCGTAGGAATCATGTGAAATCTCGGTCACATAATCATAGGTGACGCCCTTGGCTGCCTTTAAAAGCGCGATGCCATCGTCATGGATTTTTCCGGCAATCAGTAGATGGGGCACGTCAATATCCTCCGCGTGCTTGTGCTGGCGCGTTAGTGGGCGCCGAGCCGATCAACTTGCGCGCTTCCGCAACGCTTGCTGCTGCTGCTCCTGCCAGAAGACGCACATCATTGGAAATGGTAACGAGATCAAAGCCCCAGCCCACGGCTTTCGCTGCATAAGCCGCCGAGCCATTGTGCAAGCAGGCGCGAATACCCGCTTTATGGGCCGCATCTAGCACGCGCTTGATGGCCTCGACGATCTCGGGTTCTTCGCGGTCAAAGCCTGTCGGATATTTCCGCCCCGTTAGGCCGAGCGTTAAATCCGCGGGACCGATATAGACGCCATCAAGGCCAGGTGTTGAAACAATCGCATCGAGATTGCGCATGGCTTCCGCGGTCTCGATCATGGCAAAGCAGAGCACTTCTTTATCCGCATGTTGGCCGTAATCGGCACCCGCCGAAAAGGTCACGCGGGAAGGGCCGAAACTGCGCACACCATTGGGCGGATAGCGCATATAGGAAACGAGCTGTTCGGCTTCCTCCCGCGTGTTCACCATCGGGCAGATAATGCCATAGGCACCTGCATCTAGGGCCTTCATAATATCGGCCGGATCAAGCCATGGCACGCGCACCATCGGCGTCACACCGCTCGCACGCATCGCCTGCAACATGCCGCGTGCGGCATCATAGCCGACAAAGCCATGCTGAAGATCAATCGTCAGGCTATCATAGCCTTGGGCGGCCATGATCTCGGCCACAAAAGGGCTGTCGGTTGAAAGCCAACCGTTCAGCGCCGATTTTCCTTGAGCCCATAGCGCGCGAATACCGTTCGGAACCATAACGGGTTCTCCTTTTAAAGCGTTACTTGCGAGAGTTTGACATTCAGATAGTCGTGAATGCCTTCGCTGCCGCCTTCGCGGCCCATGCCGCTGTCTTTAATGCCGCCGAAGGGTGCTTCAGCCGCTGCAAGGGCAAAGCTGTTGACGCCGACCATGCCGGATTCAATCGAGGCCACCGCCTCCCGAATACGCGAAGGATCACGTGTGAAGACGTAAGCCGAGAGGCCGAACCCGCCTGTATTGGCGCGGGCATACACTTCATCAGCTTTTGTAAAGCGGGTAATGGCGGCAATCGGGCCGAAATTTTCTTCAGCCAAAGCGAGTGCTTCATCCGGCAAATCAGAAATCACCGTCGGCTCGAAGAAGAAGCCGCGGTTATGCTCCGCAGGGCGTCCGCCACCCGCGCGGATTTTACCGCCACGCGCTACGGCATCCGCTACGATGGTTTCAATCGCCTTGCGACGACGCTCATTGATCAGCGGGCCCATCTGGCTTGTTTCATCAAGACCATGGCCGAGTTTTAAAGCTTTGGCGCGCTTGGCAAAGCCTTCGACAAAGGCGTCATGCAGCGATTCATGAATAAAGAACCGATCCGGCGTCACGCAAACCTGACCGGCATTCGCGAATTTCGTCGGCACCGCCACATCAAGCACTTTTTCAACATCGGCATCGGGGAACACGATCATTGGTGCGTTGCCACCCAATTCCATACTCACTCGCTTCATCGTGGCAGCAGCATCACGGATCATTTGCTGGCCAATGGCGGTTGAGCCCGTGAGGGATACTTTTCTCACACTCTGTGAAGCCATCAAAGGCTGATAGGTTTCTGAAGTGGGGCCAACAACGAGATTAACAACCCCCGCAGGAAGTCCCGCCTGCCGCATGCAATCAATAATGATAGCAGCCGGACCGGGGACCTCGCTCGAAGGCCGCACAATGACGGAGCAACCGGCGGCAAGCGCAGGTGCGACCTTGCGGGCAATCAAGACAACCGGAAAATTCCACGCGGTGAAGGCGGCAACAATGCCCACAGGCTCATGCAAAATCTCGATCCGGCCACCCGGTGCGCGGCTCTCGACGATGCGGCCATAGATGCGGCGGGCTTCTTCGGCATACCAACGGAACTGATCGATACAAAGCGCCCATTCGCGGCGCGATTGCGCGAGCGGCTTGCCGGCCTCAAGCGAAATATGCCGGGCGGCTTCTTCGGTGCGCTCCACCATGACATTTGCAATGGCATGGAGCGTATCGGCCCGCGTCCAGGCCGAGCTTGATCGCCAGTGTTTTAGCCCCAGTTCTGCCGATTTAATCGCCTCGGCGGTATCTTGGGCATTGGCCGAGGGCATTTCATACAGGGTTTCGCCCGTTGCGGGGTCAACAACACCCATCGGCGCGCCATGGCCTGTTTGCCACTCGCCGCCGATAAAAAGGCTAAAATGAGAATCCAATGCCACCTGTCTTCCTCCCAGTTTTATGGTTCCGTTTGGGACAAAACCCACGGAAACCTAATCGGAGCCAATCCTGTTAGGCGCAATTTATATTGCTGATAAATTGGATTTGCAATTTTATTTGTTGATTAAAAACGCGCTCATTCACGGCAAAATGCGAAGGCTAGCCTTTATTGCCCTGCGGTTGGGCTCCAAGGCTGGGCGGATTGCCCCCTTTGAACGAAGTAATAGGCATCACTGGCGTAAGTTTCCCAGTCATCGGCCTGACCATCGGGCCAAATGGTCCTCATTTTGACTGATGTCGCCGAATCAACCCCGAAATGGCGCCAGCCAAGGCTTCCGCCCGCGTGCCCGCCGCCAATGGTGATCTCGCGCCGCGTGATGTGGTGTCCGTCATCCACTTCAATCCAAGCCCCGATCGCATCCCGATTGGGTCCGGATTGATGAAGCATGATATCGATAAAATGCCCGGCATTCGGCGTAATATTCTGCCATACCGCTGCATTTTCGCGGCGGTTCACAACGACAATATCCATTTTCCCGTCGAGGTTAAAATCGGCCAGTGCTGCGCCGCGTGCCGTTGCAAAACGCGCAAGGCCTGCAACATCGCCAACCTCTTGAAAATGTCCATCTGGCCGTTGCATCAAAAGATTGCTTGGATCCTTCGATGCAAAATCAGGCATCCGATCCACATTGCCTTTGGCAATAAACAAATCGAAATAACCATCATTGTTCATATCTTCAAATTGAGCATGCCATGCGGTGCTTGGCTTTAAGTCGCCACCTGTATAGGGGCGATACGCAATAGCCCCCCGATCATACGCCAAATCTTTATAAAGCGGAGCAGGTGGCGTCTCGGGCTTTGCGCCATTCAATACCTGCAATTTATTATCCGACATGCTGGTTAGAAAATAAGAAGGATAAAGTTCATTCGGAAAAACGGTACTCGCAATACCCATTCCCCAAATTTTTAAAAATTTCCACCCTTCGGCTTCCGTATAAAGGCGCGGCTCTTGATGGGCTTCAACATGCCAAAGCTGCTCCTGTCCACCTTCATAATATTCGCGATCATTTGAGACGCGAAGCGAGGGCGTACCGGAACGGTTCCAATCGGTGAACAGCATTGAAAGCGCGCAATAGCTTGGCGTTAAAGCAACAGGTTGGGTAAATCCGTTGCCGTCTTCATTCGGACGAAACAACTGGTTTTCGGTGCATGAGCCCCAGGGGTTATCTTCAGAATTCGGATTGATATAGGCACCAAAGGCAAGCGTTGGCCATTTGGCGTCTTTTTCCCAAGTGGCTGAAAAAGAGGTCCACCACGCATTAGTGCTCGCAAAATGCCACGCTTCATTGGCGCGCTCAAAACGGCATTGGCCAAGGCCCCGCATCAAGACGATTTCACCCACCCGCAAAATCACAAGATCGGTTATGCCATCGCCATCGATATCAATGGGGTATATGCCCGTCACATGGTTTAATTCGACGCCGCTCTCGAAGCGTTCAAACGATAAGGCGCCGCCCTTTGTGCTTTTGTTCATGAACAGCGAGGCTGCCCCTTCGCCACCCGCCAAGGCGATATCGGGGAATTGATCGCCATTGCAATCAAACGCAGCAACACCACCCCCAACCATATATTGCCAATCACCTTTATAAACACTGGTGACGCCCGATATTGCGGTAACGTCCTCAAACAAGGGAACAATCAAACCATCGGACGCTTGCGCCGTCGCGATCGCAATCATCGGTGTCAGAAGCAGGAAAAATAAGGAAACAATCCATCGATTAAATGTCATGCATCATCGCCATGTTTTAAGCGCGATCGCATAAGCGCCGATACATTTACCCTGCTCGAAGCCTCGCTCAAGCGCGGCTCTAAAATGAATGCCGCCATATAGGCGCGAAATACTCGCTTCTTTTGATGCATCAAAAAATCCGTTGAAGGATCGTGGAATCGCCCCGTCACGTTCTCTTGTATTATCCGAGAAAGGGTAGGGGTCGCCAAAGATGGCAGCAAGCACTGCAGCCGCCGCACCCGATTGGGTCGAGTGACCGCTTGGATATTCAGGAAAGGGCGGGGTTAGCAAAAACGGCGTCCAATCCGCAGCAATCACACGCCTTATATAGGTCATCGGACGGACGAGATCGTAACGGTATTTTTCATGCCAGCAACCGATAAACGCATCAGCCATCGCCACGCCTAATCGCGCAAGTGAATCGACCTGACGCTCTAAGGTCAGATGATCATGTTCGGCGATTTGCATCAGAATAGATACCCAATGGCCCGCAGGTGTTGGTGATGCCATTGCATCATCAATCCAGAAAAACGCGATTGCCTTTTGCTCAGGGGTTAGAGTTTTGCCGATTTGGTACGTCTCAAGCGCGTCTTTATAAAAAGCAGAGCTGGGATCCTCGCTATAGGGATAGGGCGGAGGCAGCTCGCACGAAGCGCCCGCTGGCATGGCGAAGCTGCGGTTCTTACCCCAATCGGGCAATAACGGCACTTGTTGCTGACGGGAGAGCGGATTGGTGGGCGCCCAATGTTCCGGACCTTTTTTTAACTCATAGCTCCAGGGAAACCCCATATTTTCAACCACCGCGCCGCCATCCTCATGCGACCACGCGGCCAAATGAGCGGCAATCGCCTGCCCATAGGCTTCGCTCCGCGCGATGGTCTCGGGCGTTGAGTCCGTAGATACGGCCTTGGCCTTCAATTCTTCTTCCAAATGGTGGATAGCCTGCTGGCCGCTCGGGCCTGTATTGGAAAAAAGATCATGCATCATAGCCGCAAGCGCTGCATCAAGAACAACCACCTCGTCATAGGTCTTGCCTGCTTCTCTCGGAGGCAATGGTTTTAACTCTTGAAGTTGTCCTGCGAGCGATTGCAATTTTGGCGAGCTGCTAGCGATCGCCTCATAGGCTGTGACACCCAGATAGGCGAGGGCGCGGCTGGCAACGGGCGGTGAATAGGTCGGTGTATGGCGGATTAAAGCAAGGCTAAGCGTGTACCATTTCTGCAAAACCGTCTCCGGCGGCATCGAAGCTGCCTCTGCCTTGGGCAGGTGGATCGCTATGATGAAAAAAACGGCAATTGCAGTTTGAAGCCATCGCGCGGGCAAAAAAAGCCTACCGTGCGTGAACATTAGGCGAAGCTCCCTTGGGATTCACGTCGCGACTGACAAAATGTCGCACGTCATTTTCATCTTTCGACGGTCAGTATTCCTAAAATCAGTCGATTTCCATTGATTTTCTATAGGCTTTCAAATTTCTTGTACCAAAACTCGCTTTTGGCCGGTCATTTAATAAAGGTTTTGGCCAATGCAATTTTTTCATAGCAGCCATGTTGACTTAAGCCGAAGATTTCGCAATGGGTTTGTTCGGATCTGAAACCAACGATCCGTTGTTTCAACAAACGACCTTACAGAGGGAACTCCAAGGATGTTTAAAGCTACTCTCGCCGCAATGAGCGGTGCGCTACTTTTGGGCGCTATGGCGATGCCAGCCGTCGCAAAGGACAAGACCATTGCCGTTTCTTGGAAGACCTTCCAGGAAGAACGCTGGAAGACCGACGAAGCAGCCATCAAGGCAGCTGTTTTGGCTGGCGGCAATAAGTATGTTTCGACCGACGCCCAGGGTTCCGCTGAAAAGCAAGCCAAGGACATTGAAGGTCTGATCACGCAGAAGGTCGACGTCATCGTTATCGTTGCTTACGATTCGGACGCGATCCTTCCTTCGATCAAGGCTGCTAAGGACGCTGGCATCAAGACGATGGCCTATGACGTGCAGTTCGAAGACCCATCCGCACTCTACATCACCTTCGACAATATCGGCGTCGGCCGTTTGATGGCTAAGGAAGTGCAGAAGGTAAAGCCTGAAGGCAACTACGCTTTCATCAAGGGTGACAAGGGCGATCCAAACGCAACCTTCCTCTTCAAGGGCATCATGGAAGTTCTTGGCGATGCCATCAAGGCTGGCAAGATCAAGAATGTCTGCGAAACCTTCACGGATGGCTGGAAGCCAGACAATGCCCAGAAGGAAATGGAACAGTGCCTGACCTCAACGGGTAACAAGGTCAACGCAGTCGTTTCTGAAAACGACGGCATGGCTTCGGGTGCCGTTGCTGCGCTCAAGGCACAGGGTATGGACGGTTCGGTTGCAGTGTCCGGTCAGGACGGCGATCTTGCCGCTATCAACCGCGTTGCTCTTGGCACGCAGACCGTTTCGGTCTGGAAGGACGCAACCCAGCTCGGTAAGGCTGCAGGCGAAATGGCCAACATGATTGCCGATGGCACCGCTATCGACAAGCTCCCAGGCGTCGCCAAGTTCAACCTCGGCAAGAAGGGCGTCGAAATGAATTCGATCCTTCTCGCTCCAACCGTCATCACCAAAGACTCGCTCAACCTCGCGATCGACTCCGGTCACATCTCGAAGGAAAAGGCTTGCGCTGGCGTGAAGGCTGGTTCGGTCAAGGCTTGCGGCTAATATGACCCGCAGCGCAAACAGCCCTGCTGTTATGTGCATGTGAAACGATCCCGCGCCGCTCTTAATGGGCGGCGCGGCTTTTTCTGGACCACACGATCAGGTCCACTATACTTTGAACAATTGTTTTAAAAAATAAACGGAGATGGGCGATGGCGAGCGGAATGGATAAAAGCGCTGAACCCGCCATGGCACAAGAAAGTGCCTTTCAACGGTTTTTGAGAGCCACCGAGCTCGATACGCGACTTCTGGGTATGGTTGGCGCGCTTGTTCTCATCTGGATCGGCTTTCATCTTGCGGGTATCTGGCGCACGGGCAACGGTATTTTCCTCTCGCCGCGCAACCTTTGGATTTTGCTGGTACAGACTTCCTCGATCGCTGTTATGACGACGGGCATGGTGATGATTATCGTCATGCGCCATATCGATTTGAGCGTCGGCTCTCTCTTAGGCGTTATTGCCGTTATTATGGGGTATGCCCAAGTCTATGTGCTTGGCCCTTGGTTGGGTGTTGGCCATCCTGCGATTTGGATTTTGACGGTGTTGATCGGTCTTGGCGCGGGCGCCTTGCTCGGCGCATTCCACGGCTATTTGATTGCCTATGCAGGCATTCCTTCCTTTATCGTTACGCTCGGTGGTTTGATTGTTTGGCGCGGTGCGGCTTGGGCTGTTATCCGCGGTGAAACAGTCGCCCCAATGGATGAGCGTTTTGAATTGCTCGGCGGCGGTCCGTTTTACGCATCAATTGGTGCGACAGCGAGCTGGGTGCTTGGGCTTATTGTGTGCGTCTTGATTGTTCTTGCCATTCGTTCTGGCCGTCAGTCGCGCCAAAAATTCAACTTTCCGCTACGCCCCATCTGGGCAGAGAATTTCCTTGGCGCCGTTGGGTGTCTATTGACGCTCGGCACCGTTTGGCTGGTGAATTCTTATTACTTCCCGCCAAAGCTCGCCAATGATTATGCCGAGGCGAACAATATTCCAATTCCCGAAGGCGGTTTGATGATCCCGCACGGATTTGCTATTCCGGTTCTGATTGCAGCCGCCGCCGGTATCATCATGACTTTTGTGGCGGTGCGCACACGCTTTGGTCGTTATATTTACGCGATCGGCGGCAATCCTGAAGCGGCTGAATTGGCGGGTATCAACACACGGCGCATTACGCTTTTGATGTTCAGTATTATGGGCATTCTTGCCGCTGTTTCAGCCTGCATTTCATCAGCCCGTTTGAATGCGGCGTCGAATGCTCTTGGTCAGTTCGATGAGCTTTACGTGATCGCTGCAACCGTTATTGGCGGCACATCGCTTGCGGGTGGTGTAGGCACCATTTACGGCGCCATTCTCGGTGCGCTTGTTATGCAATCGCTGCAATCGGGTATGACACTGTTGAACTTTGATTCCGCCTATAAAGATATGGCCGTTGGCTCGGTGCTGGTTTTTGCCGTTTGGCTTGATCAGCTTTATCGTCGCCGGGCGAATTGAGGGAGCGACACACCATGACCACAACAATGACCGCTCATACCTCGCCCACCATCGAAGCCTTTAGCGAAGGTCGTAAGCCACTCGCTGAGATGCGCGATATTTCCATTGCGTTCGGCGGCATTAAGGCTGTCGATCACGCCTCGCTTGAACTCTATGAAGGCGAAGTTGTGGCGCTCCTCGGCCATAATGGTGCGGGTAAATCGACCTTGATCAAAATTCTGTCGGGTGCTTACCAGCGCGACAATGGCGAAATCTTCATCAATGGCGAAAAAGCAACGATTGATAACCCGCGCGACGCAAAGCGTTATGGCATCGAAACGATTTATCAAACGCTCGCTTTGGCCGATAATGTTGATGCCGCAGCCAATCTCTTTTTGGGCCGTGAAATCAGAACCAAATGGGGCACGCTTGATGATGTCGCGATGGAAGCGGCGGCACGCGAAGTGATGGGACGATTGAACCCTAATTTCCGTCGTTTCAAAGAGCCGGTTAAAAAGCTCTCCGGTGGCCAGCGTCAATCGGTGGCTATTGCGCGGGCGATCCACTTCAATGCCAATATCCTTATCATGGATGAGCCAACCGCAGCCCTCGGCCCGCAAGAAACGCAGCAGGTTGCCGACCTTACGTTGCAACTTAAAAAGCAGGGCATCGGCATTTTCTTGATCAGCCATGACATTCACGATGTGTTTGATCTCGCCGATCGTGTTGCGGTGATGAAGAATGGTCGCATCGTCGGCACCGCCCGCGTGGGCGATGTCACGAAGGACGAAGTGCTCGGCATGATCATTCTCGGCAAATGCCCTCCCGGCGCCATTCCAGGCCCCGGTGCATTGGCCAGCTGATGCAAGGCAAGCCCGTTTACGCGTTTGATCATGCGATTGTGCGCACGCCGTGTCGCGCGATCGTCAACGGCTTGCGTGCGGTGGATGTCGGCGCGCCCGATTATGCCAAAGTGCTTGCAGAACATTCGGCCTATGTGACGGCGCTTGAAGAAGCAGGCGTGACGGTTGAAACGCTTGCCGCGCTTGATGCCTATGCGGACTCGATGTTTGTCGAAGATCCGGCTCTTGTCTTTACCGAAGGCGCGATTGTCATGCGTCCGGGTGCG
>DAIOVR010000001.1:56119-64388 GCA_036758905.1 Beijerinckiaceae bacterium
AAATTCTGTTAGCTGGGTTGCTTCGCTCATCGCTCGCAATGACGGTTTAATTACCCCCGCTCGTTGACATAGCGTGCTTCGTCAATCTCAATCAGCGTCGGCCCTTTACGCTTTACCGCTTCGTCCAACAATCGCGGCAAATCATCCGCGTGTTGAAGCGTCTCCGCTGCAGCACCAAAGGCCAATGCAAGCGCGATAAAATCGGGCGTGCCTATATCAACCCCGATTGGTTCAATCTGGCGCGACTGCATGAAGCTTTTGATTTCGCCATAACCATGATTGTTCCAAACGAGAATCACGATTGGCGTTTCCGCTTCAACGGCAGAAGCGATTTCCGAAAGCGTGAATTGCAATCCACCATCACCCATCACGGCGATGATTGGACGGTGTGGCGCGCCCAATTGTGCGCCAATCGCTGCCGGAAGCGCATAACCCAGCGTGCCAAAGCCCGTAGCAGAAGCAAAGAAAGAGCGTACCTTGGGTGCCGCATAAGCAACGGATGCCGCATAAACGGGCTGTGCGGAATCACCAATGATAACCGCGTCCGTTAGTGTTGTGCGTGTCTCATCCAGCAAATACAGCGAGGCTTTATAAACGCTGTTGATGTCTTCGCGCATCACACGCGCAATTGTCTTGCGAGCACGCTCCGTACCATCGCCTTGCTTGCGTGCGGGAAGCGCATCTAAGAGTGCTGCCACGCTCGCGCCTGCATCAGCCACAATCACACATGCTGCACGATGGCCGCGCATTGCCTGTTCGGGATCAATATCAATGCGGATCAGCGGCGCGGTTAATCGAGGCGCACCTGTCTCATACCAATCATAATCGGTTGGGCCGAATTCGGTGCCAATCGCCAAAATCGCATCGGCCTCCAGCATTAAATCGCGCACTGCAGGCAGGCTCGGATTACACGGAACTGCAAGGCGATGTTCGGTTGGCAAAAGCCCCCGTCCATTCACTGTCATCACCAAAGGCGCATCTAGCTTTTCAGCAAGCTGGGGAAGAAGGTGAGAGGCGTCAATCGCTCCTCCGCCCGTTAGAATTAATGGCCGCGATGAAGCTTCCAAAATCTTGACCGCCTCCGCAATCGACTCCGTGCGCGGTGCAGGACGAAGTGGCATAGCGGCCGCTTGTGCAACGGCTGAAACATCAACCGGCAATCGAATAATATCTGTCGGAATTTCAATATGTACAGGCCGTGGTCGTGCGCTCGCAAACACTGCGAAAGCGCGGGCCATGGCTTGGTCAAGCTCATCTTTTGTAAACACCGTATGGCTAAAGGCGGTGAGCCCTTGCGTCAATTGCCGCTGGTCTTTCAACTCATGCAACCAGCCTTCGCCCGAGCCCATGCGGCCAACAGCATTTACGGCTGAAATTACGAGCATCGGAACAGAGTCCGCATAGGCCTGCGCCATCGCCGTTGCGGCATTGGTCACGCCTGGTCCGGTAATCAGCAAGCACACGCCAGGCTTACCAGAAACCCGCGCATAGCCATCGGCCATAAAGCCCGCCCCTTGCTCGTGGCGTGGCGTGACATGGCGGATTTTGGTGAGCGGCAGCCCGCGATAAAACTCGACCGTATGTACACCCGGAATACCGAAGATTGTATCGACGCCATAGGCTTCGAGCAGTTCGGCTAAATAGACACCAAGCGTTCTCATCTTAGGCTTGCCCCGTCAGCGAAATGGCGTAGCGGACAATCCGTCGTCCGGCTTCGGCCAATTGATCTTCCCCAACGGTGAAGGCCACGCGAACATAACCTTCTGCCGATGGCCCGAAGGCCGATGCATCGAGCACGGATACGCCCTCGGCTTTAAACAGCCCCCATGCAAATTCATGCGCGCTCAAGCCGGTGCCCCGCACATCCACAAGCGCAAACATACCGGAGGCCGGTCTTAAGCAGACAAGGCCGGGCGCGTGGTCAACATGGTCGCACAACACCTGACAGCGCCTTTGATAAATCTCGCGCATTTCCAACGCGACTTGATCCGTTTGCGCGATCGCGGTCATCGCCGCATCTTGAATGAATCCGGCAATGCCATAGAGCGAGCACAGCGCCAGATTATCCGCATGCATAATGAGGTCCTTTGGCGCAATGATCCAGCCGATCCGCCATCCCGTCATCGCGTGCGATTTGGAAAAGGAGGCCACGGTAACGGTCCGCTCCGCCATGCCCGGCAAAGCGGCGGTGCTGGCAAAGTGGCCGTCAAACACCAGCTCGGCATAGACTTCATCGCTCACGACCCAAAGATCATGGCGGCGCGCAATATCGGCGATGCCCTCAAGCTCAGACGGCGAGAAGACAACGCCCGTCGGATTGCACGGATTGGCAAACAAAATGCCTTTCGTGCGGGGCGTGACGCATTTTTCCAAAGCTGCAATGTCAGGGCGAAACAGGCCATCTGACGTAGCAGGCGCCCGCACCACCGTCGCCCCCGTCGATCCGACGGTCGCCTCATAGGTGAGATAGGCAGGCTCCAACACAATCACTTCATCGCCCGGCCCGAAAAGGCATTGGCAGGCCGAGAAAAGGCCGTTCTGCGTGCCAGCGACGATCAAGATATTGTCCTCGTCGAGCTTTTGCCCCGTACGCTGGTTTTGATGCTTGGCAATGGCTTTGCGAAGCTCAATCCTGCCCGCCACGGTGGTGTAATGCGTGTCGCCATCTTTCAGCGCTGCAATCGCCGTATCGATAATGGGGGCGGGGGTGGCAAAATCGGGGTCGCCGACCGAGAGAACAATCACATCCTCGCCGCGCGCCTGCGCTTCTTTTCCGGCATTGTGGATATCCCACGCCCTGACCGAACCACCACCCAAATGCTCAACGCGCGCCGCAAACCGCATGATATTCCCTGTCTTTTCTGGCCTTTATATCGGGTTTTATGACAGGCCAAGCTGCCTTTGATCCCCCAATATTCGACCAATCTCCTGTATGCGCGTTACAGATAGCGCTTGTTCGTGCGTCAAACTACTGAAATAGTTCTGTCATGGAAGCGGGGTGCGGGGCGCTATAGGCATCTCTCTTCCTGCTCCGGAATATCATCAGGGTCCGGCATCGGGCCCGAGGTAGACAGTCGGTTGCCATGATACCGATGACAGATAGGGATAGGAAAAGTCAGATGATGAAATTTATTGTTAGATCAGCAGCGGTTGCAGCTGTGGTTGTCGCGGCATCCTCCGCAATGGCCGTTGAAAAATTGAAGATCGGCATTAGCTCGGAGGCCTATCCACCGTTCAGCTCGCAAAACGCGACGAACCAGTGGGAAGGTTTCGAAATCGACCTTCTCGCCGCCCTTTGCAAAGAAATGAAGGTTGAGTGCAAGATTGTCAGCACCGCATGGGATGGCATCATTCCTGCGCTGAAGGCCAAGAAGATCGACGCGATTTTCTCCTCGATGTCGATCACAGCAGATCGTTCGAAGGTCATCGACTTCTCGGATAAATATTACAACACGCCTGCTGAAATCATCGGCAAGAAGGATGCGCCTGCCATTTCGACGGTCGCCAATCCGGACGGCAAGGGCGGCAAGATCGCCAACCCTGCTGATTTGAAGGGTAAGATTATTGGTGTCCAGACGGCCACAATTCACGCCGACTACGCCAATGCCTATCTGAAAGATGCGACCATCAAGGTTTATGATACGACCGATAATCACAATGCCGATCTCGTCGCAGGCCGCGTCGATTATGCCTTGGAAGATTCGATCGTTGCAGACGAATTCTTGAAGACCCCGGCCGCTAAAGATCTTGGCGTTAAGCTGATTGTTCCGAATGATCCACTCTTCGGCACAGGCGTTGGCGTCGGTATCCGCAAGGGCGACAAGCTGAAGGATCGTTTCAACGATGCGATCAAGGCCGTCCGCGCTTCAGGCGAATATGATGCGATTGCCAAGCGTTACTTCACTTTCAACGTCTATGGCGATTGATTGATCATTGACCCCTTCTCCCCTTGCGGGAGAAGGTGGTCGCGGAGCGACCGGATGAGGGGCTGATGGTCGATCATTAGTCCCCTACCCGACCCCCATTCGGGGGCCACCCTCTCCCGCAAGAGGAGAGGGACTTATAACCCAGTAACGCCCTAAAAAATCACACCGCCCATGGAAACAACCTCCTCCCTCTTGGCGCTTATGAGCTTCGGCCATGATGGCTGGGGTGCGCGTTTTCTTGACGGGATTGTTGTGACGGTTGAAGTGTCGCTCTCGGCATATGCGGTATCGCTTGTGTTCGGGCTGCTCGGTGCCGGTGCCAAGCTCAGCCCCTATAAATGGCTGAGATCCATTGCGGATGTGTATACCACCTTGGTGCGCGCTCTACCCGAATTGCTCTTGCTCCTTCTCGTTTATTATTCCGGCGCGGATGCGATCAAATTCCTCCTCTCCTTCTTGGGCGATGATTACGAGGATGTTGAGGTTGATCCCTTCGCCGCAGCTGTCATGGCTTTGGGCTTTATCGGCGGCGCCTATATGACGGAAGTCATGCGCGGCGCCATTCAATCAATCCCGGTTGGACAGATTGAAGCGGCAAAAGCCTGCGGCATGTCGCCTTTGTTGCGCGTGCGCCGCATCATCTTGCCGCAAATGTTACGCTTTGCCTTGCCGGGCATGAGCAATCTCTGGCTCAATGCCACAAAAGATTCCTCGCTCATCAGCGTCTTGGGCAGCTTTCAAGATATTTTGTTTATGGGCTATCGCGCCGCGTCTACCACCAAACATTATTCGTATTTTTATACGATGACGGCCTTGTGCTTTCTGATCATTACTCTGGTTTCGATGGCCGGTATTCGCCTTCTCGAAGCCCGGGTGAATCGCGGTTACAAATGAGGGGAGGGCGTCACCATGGATGAGTCACTCACCTTCCTTGTCTCGATCTTTCCGAGGCTTCTCGCGGCTGTTCCCCTGACCTTGGCGCTCACCGCAATCTCCGGTGTGATCGGTAATGCACTAGCAGTTCCGGTAGCGCTTGCGCGCCTGTCCCCCAACCCTTTGCTATGGATGCCGAGCGCGTTCTACATTCTCTTGATGCGCGGCACGCCGCTCTTGGTGCAAACCTATCTGATCTATTACGGCCTTGGCGAGATTTTACCGGGCAGCTTCATTCAGCAAACCTTTTTATGGGAATATCTGAAAGACGGTTTCTGGTATGCCGTCTTTGCGTTCTCGTTAAACACGGCAGGCTATACGGGTGAAATTTTACGCGGTGCCATGTCGGCCGTGCCGCGTGGCGAAATCGAAGCGGCAAAAGCCTATGGCATGTCGAGCAGGCAGATTTTGTGGCGCGTTACGCTGCCACGCGCCATCCAAATTTGTTTGCCGGCCATGAGTGGTGAAACCATCCTTCTGTTAAAGGCAACGTCACTTGCCTCCCTCATCACCGTGTGGGACGTCATGGGAACCGCTCGGCAAATTCAAAAAGAATCGTATCGCATTTATGAGCCGCTGATTGCTGCGGGTATCATCTATATCGTGACGGTTTTCATTTTGACCCGTTTGTTAAATTGGTTGGAGCGCCGCATCAACCAGCATCGCGCCGCTCCTCAATCTGCGTAAAGGAATTCAATTCGATGGATACGACGCTTAAGGTTGAGGATTTACACAAACGCTTTGGCGATGCCGAGGTGCTGAAAGGCGTTTCGCTTTCGGCCAATACAGGCGATGTTATTGCCATGATCGGCTCGAGTGGTTCGGGCAAATCGACTTTGCTTCGCTGCATCAATTTACTGGAGACGCCTAATTCAGGCCGCGTCTATGTCAATGGCGAATTGATCCGCATGAAGGCCATGCCCGATGGCACCGCCAAGCCTGAAGACCAAAAGCAGGTCGAACGCATTCGTTCAAAACTCGCGATGGTCTTTCAGAATTTTAATCTCTGGTCGCATCGCACGATTTTGGAAAATGTCATTGAAGCGCCCGTCCATGTGTTAGGCGTGCCGAAAAAAGAAGCGATCGAAAAGGCCGAGGCGTTGCTGGCTAAAGTTGGCATTGCGGATAAGCGCAATTTCTACCCCAATCATCTGTCCGGCGGCCAACAGCAGCGCGCCGCCATTGCCCGTGCTTTGGCGATGGATCCGAGCGTATTGCTCTTTGACGAACCAACCTCGGCGCTTGATCCGGAATTGGTCGGTGAGGTCTTGCTGGTCATGCGCAAGCTCGCTGAAGAAGGGCGCACAATGTTGGTCGTAACCCACGAAATGGGTTTCGCGCGGGATGTCGCCAGCCAGATCGTGTTTTTGCACAAAGGCCAAATCGAGGAACAGGGAACGCCATCCGAGGTCATCGGCCACCCGAAATCCGAGCGTCTGAAGCAGTTTTTGAGCTCGACGCGGCATTAATAGGCCTATCAAAGACCTATTAGATGGAGAAATTGGCTATTTTCCCCTGATCTTAAAGATTTCAGTCGACGCCTTTTCAAATCCTTATTAATTTAAAGGCCAACCAAGATAATTGCTGGCCATGGCGCCGGTTGAGAGAAGGAAAATCCCGATGGCCCACGTCATTTCCGTTCAGAACGTCAAAGGTGGCTGCGGCAAAACAACCACCGCTATCCATCTGGCAGCCGCCCTGACCGATATGGGCTATGCGGTAGCCTTAGCCGATGGCGACCCGCAGAAAAGCGCGCTGAGCTGGATCGAGCGGCGCCCTGCGAAGTGTGCCACGATTGAGGGATTGGATTTTACCGATTTGAACCTTGACGAGTTACGCGCGTTGAAAAAACGCAAAACGCTTGATTACGTGATTGTCGATGGCCGCGCTGCCGTTCGTGGCGCGCCTTTGACGGATTTCATCAAAGTAAGCGATGTCATCCTCGTGCCCATCGTCGGCTTGCCGCTTGATATCGAAGCCAGCATCGATTTCCTTGAAAAATTATGGGAATACCGCAAGGTTGAAAAGGGCGACGCTCAAGTGGCCGTCGTTCTCAACAAGACACGCAATTCAGGCAAAATTGCCGAACGCATCGAAGTGTTGAGCGAAACGCTCGATGTCGAAATCGCAGCCTATGTTCCGGAGCGTTCCGGCATGCAAAACCCGATTGAATTTGGCATGACGGTCTTTGATCAACAACGCGTAACCAATTATGCCGTTCGTGAACCCTTTATCGAGCTGGCAGAATATGTCGTTGCGATTACGGAATAAGCCGCCTTTTAGGCGGAACACGCGATGAGTTCAAAGACGCAGGGTTATGTTTTTGCTCTCCTCGCGATAACAATTTTCTCCCTTCAAGACGCCATTTCAAAACATCTCGCGCAGGATTATCCGCCCGTCTTTATCGCGATGATCCGGTATTGGGCGTATGGGCTTTTTGTATCCGCTGTTGTTGTGCGTAAACGGCTTGGCTGGTCAGCGCTTACCCAGTCTAAACGCCCGATTTTGCAAATCATTCGAAGCGCCTTGTTGGCCTTGCAAGTTATTCTGGCCATCACCTGTTTTAGCCTGATCGGCTTGGCCCATGCGCAAGCCATTTTTGCGGGCACGCCGCTTGTTGTAGCGCTTTTATCGATTTTATTTTTAAAAGAAAAAGTCGATCTCAGCCGCTGGCTGGCGATTATTGCAGGTCTTGTTGGCGTGATGGTTATTTTGCGACCACAAGGTGATTTTCTAGATTTTAAAATGCTGCTTGCAGTCGCTGGTACGGTCATGTTTGCGGTCTATGCGATCCTTACACGCTTCGTCAGCCGTCACGATACCTCCGAAACCACATTCATTTTTACGGGCTTCATTGGGGCAATAACGCTAACGATGATCGGTCCATTTTTTTGGACCGATATTCACGGCACGGGCTATTTTTGGTTGGCCGTTGTTTGCTGCACAAGCATTTCAAGCCATTACTTTCTAATCCGCGCCTATAGCCTCTTGGATGCTTCGGCTGTTCAGCCTTTATCCTATATGGGGCTTGTTTATGCCTCCCTGATCGGGACGACCTTATTTAACGAGAATCTTGATTGGCCAATTCTTTTAGGCGCGTCGATTGTTGTAGGTGCCGGTATGCTCTATCTCATGCGTGAGCATGCGGCATCCAAAAGGCGTGTCATCGAGAGCGCTTAAGCCATCGCTCACGCAGCAAAAGTACGGCGCGAGCGGAAGGCTTCAAGTGGCAAAGGAGGCAATTGGCCAAATCGGGCGAGGAAATCATCCCGCGACATCCAGCTGCTCGCAAAAGCGATGCTTTCGACGCTGATACGTCCCCAATGACCATGAATATTCACCCATGCTTCGGGTGTCTTTTCATCCCGGCCGTCATAAATGACCGGAAAATCCTTCCAGACAAAGAAATC
>DAIOVR010000002.1:0-59714 GCA_036758905.1 Beijerinckiaceae bacterium
CGATCTCAGCGGTGCCTATCTCAGCGGTGCCGATCTCAGCGGTGCCTATCTCAGCCGTGCTAAAGGTGCATTTTCGCTTGGAACGCCGGATGGTTGGTCGGCTGTTGCTTGGCTGCGCGACGGTTTCTTATCGATCCGCGTCGGTTGCCGAGATAAGCGGTTAGATGAAGCCCGCGCATATTGGGCCAATAAAAATGACCGGTGCGAAGTTATGGCGGCGCTGGATTACGCTGAAATAATTGCGCGCCTTCGTGGTTGGGCCATTGAAGCACCGGCTGAACAAGTGGCAGCGGAGTAATTTACCATGGAAATCGAACACCTTTGCGAAATATGCGACGAGCGGATTGGAAAACAAGACACCGAGTCAGGCTTTTGGCTTGGCGACCGCGCGCCGTTTATTTGCGACGTGTGCAATATTGATTTGGCCGAACGCCAAATGGCAGGTGAACAATGATTGCCACACCCGATCAGCCGCGCGTTATTGTGCGCCCACATACACGCCGCAAATCAATAAATTTTATAAACGCCGAACTCGAACGCCGCGCGCAACGGGATTTAACCGTTCAATTGTTGCGCGAATATGTCGATGAAAAAAAGACGTTCGATATTCCCTTTAAAAGCCGTGTGGTTGTCAAAGACGTGACCAACGATTTTTTACTGGCATTTTCGGTTTTAACTTTTTTTGTTGGTTTTATCGCATGCGCCGCAACCATCGTCTTGGTGACGCTATGAAACTGATTTTTAATTGGTTCAAGCGTCCAACGCTTGCTGACTTACCCCTAGAAACCCGGCTGATTTGCGCAGCCATTATGGGAGCAAAGAAATGAACGCGCCCACCAAACTTCACGCTTTGCCCAAAGCGGGATTCGCGCCAGGTATTTATTTTAACCTGCCCGAAAATGAATACCGTGCGGACCCCAGCCTATCCGCGTCAGGCATTAAAAGCTTGATCCGATCACCTTTTGATTATTGGTGCGATTGTCTGGACCCCACGCGGGAAGATGACCAAACCGAAGCCAAAGACAAAGGCAAAGCATATCACAAAATGCTTTTGGAAGGCATTGCGGCTTTCGATGCGACCTACGTGGTAGCGCCAACCATTGAAAATTATCCGGACGCATTGCCGGATGGATCAGCGTTAAAAGCTTGGTTGAAAGATCAGGGCGCAAAACAGACGGGCACTAATGCCGAACTGTATCAGCTCGCCCTTGAAATCAACCCTGCCCTAGAATTTTGGCCAGATATTCGCGCCAAATGGAAAGCCGATCACATGGATTGTGAAGCGGTATCCCGCGAGACTTGGACAGAGCTGCAACGCGCCCGCATGGTTTTATCCCGCATGGACAGCGCCAAACGTGCATTTACGGGCGGCATGTCGGAGGTTTCAATTTTTTGGGTGCATGAATCCGGCGTCCCGATGAAGGCCCGGATCGACTATTTAAAACCCAGCGCCATAGTGGACCTAAAGACCTTTGCCAACAAAATGGGCAAAGACTTGCGGTCAGCCGTGGTTAGCGAGATTTCAAACAACCGCTATGAAATCCAAGCCGCTGTCTATCTGGACGGCATTAAAACCATCAAGGCTCTATTCAAAGCCGGGAAGCTGGCAATTGTTGGGGATCATGACCCCGAATGGCTTGAAAAGGTCATGGCGACCGACCGGCATAGGTTCTTTTTTGCTTTTCTGCAAACTGGTCGCTGTCCCAATTTTATTATTCGTGAATTTGCCGAATTTGACACCTTTGCTGGATTGGGTGCCCAGGCTAACGAATATTTTTCAATCGGTCGCATGGCCTACAAGCACGGCATCGAGCAATGGGCGCGATATATGCGGACTTTTGGCCCCGATGAACCATGGGTGACTGACTACGAAATCCAACCTTTCCGCGATGACGAGTTTCCAGTGTGGGTGCTCCAAAGAGGTGTCCAATGACCGTGATGAAATTTACCCAAGCGATCCGCAAAGCCACCCGCCCGCTCATTGCCATTGGTGGACCATCAGGCAGCGGAAAAACTTATGGTGCTCTTTTAATGGCGCGAGGCATTGCCGGACCCAAAGGCAAGATTATTGTCTTGGACACCGAGAACGGTCGAAGCCAAATGTATGCCGATGATCCGACAATTGGCGGGTTTATCGTGGGAGATATGTATCCGCCGTTTACCAGTGCATCATTTATTGACGCCATCGACGCCGCTGAAAATGCCGGAGCTGACTGCATTGTGATCGACAGTATGACCATGGAGTGGTCCGGCACAGGCGGATGTATCGAGCAAGCCGAGGAAATGGCAAAGCCCGGCCCCCAAGCATGGATTAAACCAAAGCGCAACCACGCTCGAATGATGAATCGCATTCTCCGTTGTCAAGTGCCGGTCATTTTTACCCTTCGCGCAAAGCCAGAATTGCTAACGGTCAAAAACGCCCAAGGCAAAGACACGTTCATTAAGGGCGAAATGATTTGCGAACAGGAATCCCGTTTCATTTATGAAATGACCCTTGCTTGCCTTTGTGATTACCAGACCAACAAAGCATATTATTCCAAGCTGAAAAACCTACCAAAGCCCTTAACCGGCGTTTTAAAAGACGGCGATCTAATCACCGTTGATACAGGACGGATCATTAAAGAATGGGTATCCACTGGACAGGCAGTCGATACCGCCCTTGAACGGTCCAAGGCTTTAATGATTGAAGCCGCCCAGCAAGGTTTAATTGCCTTTGCGGATTGCTGGAAACATACCCCCAAAGAACACCAGCGGCTTTTGGCCGATGAAAAAGACCGGCTCAAAATTGTGGCGCAAACCGTTGACGCGCTACACGCTGAAAATGAACCAGAGCCAACCGAACCGAAAGATGACGGTTTAGGGGAGGCCGCATAATGGCCGGATCAGTCAATAAATGCATCATCCTTGGTCATTTGGGCGCAGACCCCGAATGCCGCCACACGCAATCAGGTGACTTGATTGTAAACTTGCGGGTTGCCACATCGGAATCATGGCGGGATAAAAATTCAGGTGAACGCCGCGAGAAAACCGAGTGGCATCGTGTTGTAATTTTTAACGATGCCTTGGGCAAGGTCGCGCAGCAATACCTCAAGAAAGGCGCGAAAGTCTATCTTGAAGGCCAATTGCAGACCCGCAAATGGGTCGATCAAGGCGGCACTGAACGATATTCAACCGAGATCGTTTTGGCACGGTTTAAAGGCGAATTGACCATGCTGGATGGTGCTAGAGCATCAAATCGAGAACCAGGCGAGGATGATTACAATCAGGACGAACGCCCAGCCTCATCATATCGTGCGCCACAAAACAGCGATATGGATGATGAAATCCCATTTTGAGGTCTGCCATGCTCCAACGCCGCAAACACACCCGCTCAGGTATTCGAGACAATGACGGGCCGATCCGTAACGCATCACACCGTCAATGGGTGCGCGGTCACGTCTGTGCTGCACCAGGATGCGTCAATACACCGATAGAATGTGCTCACGTTGACTATGACGTGCCATTGGCTGATCGGGGCGGTATGGGGCTTAAAAATGGCGACAACTGGACGTGGCCGCTATGTGGTGGACCTAACGGGCATCACGCGGAAAGCCATCGGATCGGGGCAAAGACATTCGCGGCTAAGTATCGGTTAGACCCCCACACCATTGCCGCCGATCTATGGCGCAGATCACCACATAAGATGAAACAGGAGAGACAGTGATAACCCTAGACACAACACAAATCCGCGCATTGCTGCATGGTATAAAGCCAAATGATTGGTTTCCAGGTAATATATTTCTTGCTGCTGAAATTGCCTACGAGCACATACCCGCCCTCTGCGATGAAATAGATGCACTACGTAAGAAGGTGGCGGAGTTGGAAGCTGAGCGGAAATGGCGACCGATTGAAAATGCGCCAAAATATCAATCTGTAATTTTGGCAACAAAGAACAACAAAGTCGGAGAAGCAATTTTTGCAAGATCAAATGATGGTCAAATGGAATGGTGGTGGATCAATACTCACGACCCGGTTGAATTTATGCCCACCCACTGGATGCCCCTACCAACCCCACCAATTGAGGACTGACCGATGGATGACAAAAACCCAATGCGTCAAATATTGACTGACAACATAAGGCAATCTGCCCGCATTAGGGAGCTTGAGGCGGCTTTGCGTTTGATTATTGACGCCGCCAAAAGTGGTTCAGATACCAGTGTTCTTCAAAACTTTGCAGCCGACGCGCTGCACTCAAAAAAGGCCCGCCCAATGATCGCTGGACACCCGGAAGTCACCAAGAAAACCTATGCCCAAGAACGCGATAAGGTTGAGCGGGCCGTAAGGTTCGCCATTGGTGCAGTCCATAACGGCTTGGGGGCCGATCATCAGGTTCCCGCCGAAACGGTTGCAAAACTGACCGCGCAAATTGAGCGCGATTTCCTTGTCGAAATTATGGAATAGAGGCCCCAACCATGAATGCCTTGGACACTCACACGATCACAATTAACGTGACGCCACTCGACCTAGCCGCGCTGCATCAATTGTTGGTCGTAAATCACGCTTTGGCCGGTAGCATGGGTCACGCGGCCCAAAAAGACCTTAAAGCGTTAATTGGCGTCCTTGATGGGCTGATTGTTCAAATCTCAATTGGAATTAATCGATAAGAAAGGCCACTCGCGTCGATGCCGCCCTTAACCCCGAAACCACCAACGCATAGGGCGGCGAACCGTCGGCGCTTCCAGCACCGAGCCGGGGCGGTGGCCCTATGCACCCCGGCGATTAACAAAAGGAGACAATGATGGACTTTCAAGATTTCAGTGTTTTCAACCGCCGCCGTTGCGAAGCGGCCAATGGTTTCAACCACGCCCTTTCGAGATGGACCCTTTCGGACTGGTTTACTGCGGTTGTTGGTGAACTTGGCGAAGCTGCCAATGTCGCAAAAAAGCTGAATCGTGTGCGCGATGGAATTCCCGGCAACAGCGAAACGCCGGAACAATTGCAAGCAGCTTTGGCGGATGAAATTGCAGATACGTTTATTTATCTCGATTTGCTCGCTCAAAGCGCCGGGATCAATTTGGAAGTGGCTGTGATTGATAAATTCAATCGCACATCGGCCAAGATCGGCTACAACGACAAGCTATTTCGCAGAAGCTTATAGGCATCCAGGCGATTGAATGGAGGGAATGATGGAAAAAGCAGATGCAAAAACGGCAATTATTGTCGGATGTTTTTTAATTTGGTTTGGAATTTTCTTTTGCACAATGATGATATTTGGCGCTGAAAGTTTTGTGCCTAAAGCATTTTTTGTTTTATCGGTTATAGGCGGGGGTTGGCGACTGGTTCAATGGGGTTTGTCGCATGATGGGAGGGAATGATGCCAATATCAACATGGATTTTTGTTTTGGCGATTTTTTATTGCACTGTCGAAACAGCTTACTTTGGATGGAATTTTACACCTGCATCTGAGGCCGAACTTATTGCAGACGGGATTTCAACAATTATTGCCTCAATTGGATTTTTGGCTCGCATCATCGAGCGCCAAACGCTGGCAATTAAATAACCCATGACCCCCCGCTTCCTATCCCGTCAGGCCGGATAACCCATGAACTTCCCGCGCCCAATCCCAGCCAACAGGCAAGATGAAATTGAAATTCATCGGCCTTGGGCACGGCTGCCAAATTGGCCGCGATTGCTACCAGAACTTTTGGCGGCTGCCTATGTCGGCGGTGTCTCGATCGGTACTTTCCGAACGGAGGTCGAACAAGGCATTTGGCCCCCGCCAATCCGGCGCGGACGGCGCATATTTTGGGATTTGGGCGACCTTGATAGGGCAGTTGACCGGCTAAAGGGCATTGTATCTGATACTCTTCCTGATCAACCTTCGGGCCTCGGGGACATAAATTGGGACAAATCCGCTTGAGCCTCAGCGTGCCACGGCTCCATATCGTCGGGGACCGCTTTTATTGGCGCCCCACGGCCCCTATCCGTGCTTTGGGGTTTTCTTACGAGGCTTTGGGCAAAGACCCCATGAAAGCCGCTGCAAGGGCCAGGGAGCTTAATGAACAGGTCGAGCGGGCCAAACTAGGGTTGGATGCCAGGACCAAGCGCGGCGACACGGTGGCAGCCCTGATCGACGCCTATCAGTCCTGCCCCCGGTATAAGAGCCGGGCGGAAACCACCCGAAAGGGCTATGACCATTTCCTAAAACACATCCGCGCGCTTGCCGGGCATGTCATTGTGGCGACCATTGACCGGCCCGGCATGTTGCAGACCTATGAGAAGCTAATCGCCGCCAGGGGCCTTTATACCGCCAATGCGTATATGAAGGTCTGGCAGATATTGCTTAAGCACGCCTATGACCTCGGATGGCGCAAAGATAACCCCGCCGCCGGGCTTGGGCTTCAAACGCCGCCGCCGCGAGAGCAAGTCTGGACGGTCGATCAAATCCTTGCATTTTGTGATGCCGCCGTGGAAATGGGCAGGCCGTCCATGCGTCTGGCGATGCTATTGGCCTATGACCTTGGGCAACGCCCTGGCGACTATATCAAGCTGACTTGGACCACTTACACCGGGTCCGGGTTTATGATTAAGCAGTCCAAGACCAAAACCCGCGTCAATGCGCCGTTCGAAAACCCGTTTCTTTGGGCTGAAATCGACGCCATGCCGCGCAAACACTCGCATGTCTTGATTTGTGAGGGGACCAAAGCCCCCTATAAGGCTGATTATTTCCGGCACCTATGCACCAAGATCAGGCGCGCGGCCAAACTGCCGGAACAGCTTCAATTCCGCGATCTGCGCCGGACAGCCGCCACGGAAATTGGCAATGCCGGGGCAACAGATGATCAGTTACGGGCGCTCCAAGGCTGGAAAACCCGGAATCAGGCGGCGACTTATGTGGTGGTATCGTCAGCCGGTGCCGAAGGCGCTCAAGCGAAACGGAGGGCGAACAGGTAAAGGATCAGGTGTAATTTTCGTTACACTTTGGGGGTTTTTCAGGGGCTAAGGATTTTCCCTAACCCCTTGAAAAATCTTGGTGAGCGCGATGGGATTCGAACCCATGACCCTTTGATTAAAAGTATCATGCACCCCTAGCAAATCCGCCATTTTTTACACTTGTTCTGCGTCTGTTCATGTATGATATATCAATGACTTACGGGCTAAGTGTAACGGCAGTTTGATGGAAAAGTGATAAAATGGCAGGAGATGTTTCAGTCAATTTGGCGCCACAAACATCAAAACTGGAAAATTCAACCAAAACCAGTTTTGTTTATTTGGTCCGCAGCGGGCAACATTTAAAAATTGGCAGAACGAAAAATGTTCAAGCCAGATTTTTGGCTTTGCAAAATGCCACACCCGCCAAATTACGTTTAATCCGGTATTTTGAAGTGCCCGCCGAAGAAGTGATCGGGATAGAATATGAAGCCATGGTAACTTTAAAATCCCAGGGCTATCACGTTCGAGGCGAGTGGTTTTCGGCGCCCACCGATTTAGCTTTAAGGGCTATCTATCAAGCAATTGAAGCCGCAAAGCCTAATGGCAAGCCAATTGTGACTCCGGCCTAGCGCGAACAATATCGGTTTAGGCTGACACAGAATCGGACACATCATTTGTCAGGGGTGTTCTGGTTTTGCCCCATATATTATTCATTATTGGGTTTATTGAACATTATATGGGTCATCCCGGCTCCTATTTTGCTTCTCGCGCTAATTTGCGCGCTGGAATGGTTTTACAAAAATCAATTATTTGGATACAAGATTTACAAGTGACTTTGCCGCGCTCAGATTTGACAAAGAAATCATTACCTTCTTCGCCATCAAGCGAAAACCCACAAAGCGTATAATCTTCACCAGTCACAGAACCAGAATGAGCGATACCATTATTTTCTATCCAAATCGCAATCATCGGTCGCTCCTTAATAATAAATGGACAAATCGCCTGCACACGCTTGTCCCATGTCTTTCGTGGTGCAGTACGGATGGGTCATAGCAGCTCCTTATTTCATGTAACTGGTCACGCCGGATATTTTTTCCATATCGGCTTTAATAACTTCATTGACCACATGATAATGCCATCGCCAAAGCAATGAAATGACTTCATCTCTAGCGCGTCCGCGAGGCATAACCCACAAACCAAAATGGATTATATGTCGCGTCAAAGAATATCGAAAATTTTTCACGGCGACTCGCTCCTTTTATGCCGCTTTGATCATTGCCGTATAGCAAATGGCAGTTGTTTGTTTAGGCGGCGGGTAATCTTCGAACGGCGACAATGCGTCTATTTTGTTTTGATCCATGAGTTCTAACGCAGCTTGTAACCCAGCCGATATTTGTTTGTCAGTTGGTTCTTTGGGAACAATGACAAACCCTTGGGGGCATAGATAAGTTAAAAGTTTAATCCACATCATCGGCTCCTTAATAATTGGCGCGGGCTATCGCAGTCCACCATCCGGTAGCTGGATTATCTCTTACCGTACCCCCGCGCAGCACAGTCGTATTCTGTCGGAAATGTCCCCTATGGGCGTCATCAGCGGTCATCCGGCTCTGAATGACTTGAGATTGACCAAGACAGAAATCAGTCAATTCGATGCTCCTATTGTGCAGTTTGTTTAAACCCAAAATATTCTGGATCGTCTGAAATTAAGTCAAATACTTTTCCATATTTCAAATCTAGCTTTTCATGGACAAGTGCCCAATGTGCTCCATCTGACAGGTCAAGCGTTTCGACCTCATCCATTATTTCTTTGATGCGCTTTTTAGACGGGTTCATGGTCGCTCCTTTATTCCCAATTTTCATTATTAGCGCGGTCAACCGCATCTACGCCAATCGCCAATTTCTGCGCCTCGGTGAAAGTGTCCCATATTTCTCTTGTTTTGTAACCAACGTGATTGCGCCAATTATGCACTCGACCGCCTTTCCCCCAAGATTGGGGAACTTCGAGGATTTCTTTGATAAGATATTCATCAAGCTCGTCCATTACCGGCTCCTAATTTGCTTTGCGCTTTTTGCAATCGCGCAATCGTGTGTAAATAATGCTTTCGCTGACTTTCAGCTTGGCCGCGATTTGCTTGATCGTCAGCCCTTCCTTGCGGAGGGCTTTAATCTGTTTCAGCTTTTCAGCGGTTAGTTTCTTGGGCGCACCTTGCCAGCCGCCCTCACGTTCTTTAAACGCCTGAATACCGGCTTTAGTCCGTTCAATGGTTAGCTGGCGTTCAAATTCCGCGACAATGGCGAATAGGCCAAGGATTAGCTTGCCGGTTGCTGTGCTGAAATCGAATTGCTCTGTCAGGGATTTAAAAGACGCGCCCGCATCGGAAATCTGGTCTAGCCGTGCGTATAGTTCACGCATATTGCGGGCCAGCCGATCTAGACGCCAGACCACAAGGGTATCGCCCTCGCGCAAATCTTTCATGGCGTGTTCAAGTGCCGGTCTGGACTTAGACGCCGCCGATTTTTTTTCGATGTGGAGATTGTCGGGCAACACCCCGGCACGCTTAAGCGCGTCCACTTGAAGGTCAAGTTTCTGATCTTCTGTGAACACGCGGGCATACCCGATTAATCGGGTCGCGGGCAGGTCTGGCAATTTTGTGCGTCGTTTCAAAACCATGACCACATTTTACATGAAACGGCCAGATAGTCAACAAATAGCGTATGATTTTTACACTGGAATTAGCGAATGGCTATTGCAGTCTAATTTGATCCGTGTATAATGGGGACACCAACACGGAGACACGACAATGACCATCGAAAAGAATATTTCAATTTTTGACGGAAACGACCAGGAACACGCCGAATTTATTCGCGGCTGCGTCAAAAGCCTTGGCGGTGAAATCCCCGCTCATTGGTCAGACGAAGCGGTAATCGAGTTTTTTAATACCCTGTCTAACGATGCCCCGCGCATTTATACGGACATGGAAAAAGCAGATATGAAATATCAAGCCCAAATGGCTGAATAAGAAAGGCCCGACTAATGCGTTATGTTCTTGAGGGTGAATGGAGCGGATACGTAAGCGCCCAACAAAAGGTGCATCATCGGGAAATTGTGCCCGCATCTTTGGTTAAGGATATGCGACTGCACACAATCCAATTTACCGATGGAACTTATTTGAGGATTAAGTGTTGGGAAGCCAAGCCGCGTGAACGCATTGAAACCAAAGACCAGTATGGCCGGTTGATACGTGACGCAATTCGGATTGGCAAACCTTTTGTCACCGTCAGCGAACTCAAGCAATAAAGGCCCGCTCCATGCGCGACATTCACAAAGACATTGGCGAAAAGCTAAAAGCAACGCTTGATGCTGCAATAGGCGAGACTGCGCTTAAAGCCGTCAAAGAAAAGACAAAAGAAATTATCCAAGAAATTGAAGATGATCTTGAATACCGCGTCAAAGATGATCTGGCTTACAATTTGGTCGAATATGTGGCCGATATGGCAAACAAAACAATTGACGCTTTATTGCGCGGCAATGAAAACGAAATGCGCCGGTATCTTGGTTGCGAACGTGGCGCTTGGACAGGTCGAAGCGATGCCGATGTATGTGGTGCCAAGCGTCCAGACGATCAATGGCACCAAGTCATAAACGGCACCTTGTCCGAATATGGCGGCTTAGATTTACGGCGCAAAATCGCAGATGCTTACGCCGATCTTATCAAAAATGAGCGCATTCTTGATTTGGAAAATCAGGTGAAATGCCTTGTTGCCCAGGTTAATAAATTGGAAGCCCAAAAACGTGACATTTGGGAACGCCGTGGCGAATACGCTTAACCCTAGAATAAAGGCCCCGACTATGACCTTATCAGATTTAGTTGACCAAGCATCCGATCTTGCCGCAGACCTGCACAACAAGGCCGCATTGATTGAGCGCGGTAAAGCCAATCTTAACCTAAGCGGCGATGCGGATCATTCCGTGATCCAAGCGTTTACATCACTGGCAACGGCGGCGGCTGCAATGGCAAACGCTTTGATAATGCAAAGCGCATTGACCAAGCAAAAAGCCGACAATGACGCAATCCGCGCCACCCTCAAAGCTAAACAATAAAGGCCCAGACCATGATCCGCAGACGCGCCAAAATCACCATTACGGTATCCGTTGATTTGGATGATGTGCCGGGTGCTTACTACCAGCCCGAAGATTGGGTGCAAATGATGACAGGTGAAATTTTGTCTCGCGCCAATCACTATAACCCAAAACTTGAAGCCACTGACATTGAAGTCAGTCGCATCACTCAATAAGGCCCCGCGCTTTGATTCGCTCATTCAACTACATCCCAGCGCGTGCAGCCGGTCAAATTTTGTTTGACGGATTCCCATATCAATCCGCGATTGAGTGGCCCAATTTCATTCATGGCCAATGTCAAAACATTCAAGCCAATGGTCAGCCCGATCAATTTGGATGGCGATACAAAACCATTGACGGCACCCCTTACCTTTTGGCCGATGACCCATTTGTGGTCAAATTAAAAAACGCAATGGTTCAGCGCGTCAATTTTGGTCAAGACCGCTGGCACGTTGCCGTCAGCCCAGGGGTTTGTATTGAAGAAACCTATTATTCGGGCGAATGGTTTAACCGTTTTTGCGGTCAAACCATGAGAATCCCCACCAATGCCGGATCGTTTGACGTGCATGTCATGGAAGATATTGCGCCAGAGTCGGTGTCATCCGTCCCCAGCGTATTATTGGCTCATCAATGGGACACGAATTATGCGCATTGCCTAATGGAAACCGTGGGAAAATTGTTTTTAGCAGAACATTGGGACGATCATTTGCCGCAGCTAATCTGGAACCCGACAACCCCATATCAGCGCGAGATTGCGGATTTGCTATCAATCAAATACGTTCCGCAAACCCAAAAAGCCGTTCAATACGATGAATTATATGTCATTTCCCAATTTGCCCATAACGGGATTTGCGCGGAACAGTTCAAACAAATCCGCGCGCTGTTTCAACAAAGGCTTTGCGACAAAATCCCTTATTTCTCAAATCCCCCAGTTACATCAGGCAACAAGCGCATTCTGATTTCCAGAAACGACGCCACCAGCCGCCGTATTGCTAATGAATCAAACATAATGACCGCCCTGGCTCCCATGGGCTTTGAGCGTGTCACGTTGAGCAATTTAAGCGTGCTCGACCAGGCCAAGCTATTTCATTCAGCATCAATCATTGTGGCGCCACACGGCGCCGGATTAATGAATATGCTGTTTGCCAGCCCCAGCACCGCCTTGATTGAAATTGCCCCCGAATCCTACCAGCACCCTTTGTTCTGGTACGTCGCCAAGTGGTTGGGCCATTGGTACGGGCGAATCATCACCCCGGATCACGGTTCCGAAAAAGACATGATTATTGACATTGCGGCGGTTAAAAACGCCATTGACGCCGCCATATCGTCTAAAAGTGTACGGTCATCACTTGTTGCATAGCTAAAAAGGCATCAAGGTAAATAAAAACGCCTTTTAACCCCTTGGAGTAACGACAATGAAAAACGCCCTATTAGCTTTATTGGCCCTAATGTTTATTGCACCCCCAGCCATGGCCGGAGGAACGCCGTGTCAAATGTTCGCCGGGTATTTTCGCTGTAACGGCGGCAATCAGGCTTTATGGGTGCCAAATTCCGGCCTGTATTGGAACCCCAGCGAAGGCGGTACAAGCTGGACCATCCAACAATCCACCAATGGCCACACAATCCTGATTTCTGGCCTTGGATGGAGCGATACCGGCAACGGCAATGCAGATTGGTATTTGGCCAGACTAGAGCCGGTTGACACCGAAACGGCGCCTAACGTTTATACGTCAACGTCAACAATTCAGTGCATCGGCGGTCAAGGTCTGTCATCGCCCAATTATCTTGCGCCCAATTGCGTTTTGACCGGCAAATCCATTTCGCTAACGCTGGAAAGCACAACGGCTGGCACTTTGGTTTACGGCACCAGAACCAGCCACGTTGAAAATTACGTCAATTTTTAGTCCGGCAATTGGCTTCGACATTACGATTGTGAATAACCGCCCATTGCTTTTCCGAACGCGTCCATCTTGATTCAAAATCTGAATCAGGATGGACTTCGGAAAGCCACCCGCACGCAGTTGGATTAGGCGCCGGATTTTCCGCGCAACTCGCTGTCAAGATCAGCGTCAGACATGCGCCGCACATCATCATGAATGATTTGAGCATTTCGATCCTCCGCAACAGCGGATTGCAAATCAACCGCTTGTTGTTCAATTCGGCCATGATCCCTTAATCCCTTGTCTCGAACCATATCAACAATCTTCGCCCCTATGGACGACACGATGGTCGAGACAAGGGATAAAAGGGCTTCAATCATTGACCAGCCGTTTGTTGCGCGCCATGGGCTTGAGCAATGGCCGTTGACAGAGCAACCGCCAGTGACGCCGCCCCAGCCTTTACACCCGCCGCAACCGCCGCTTTAGCCGTGCTGGACGCCGCATCGCCAATGGCTTGAGCCGCAGCATGCAAATCAGTCGGATTGCTGGCAACCGCTTGAATGGCCGAAGTGGCAAATTGTTCCGCAAACGGAATCAATGTGGCCACTTCGGCGTGTTCAATTTGAGAAACAGCATCGGTCACAAACGGCTCGACAGCCTTGTGAAACCATTGTGAAAACCAAGACATATTAAACCCCGTTTGTTTGAAGGGATTGAGGATCAATTTCACGGATTAACTTGCGCCGGATGGCATCCACCAACGGCACCAAAGACGCCCCCACAATCAGCGCCACTTCATCGCCAGGCACAACCAATTGACCGGCGCTCAGGCAATGAATGACCCATTGCAACACAAGCCCAGCGCCAGCCGTGGACATGGCAACAGCGGACGTGGAAGTATTTTGACTGGTGTTCATAACATTACCCTGATAAAGCCGACGCAGCCGCTTGAGCAAGCTGATTATCGGTATATGGATCAGACCCGTTTTCGTGATGGACAATGGCGCGCGTCAACGGGATCAAAACCAATTGAGACGACAAATTCACATATTCATCCGGTCCGCATCCGGTCAAATTGCACACATCGCTTTTATATGCCTCAGTGTCATTTTCCGATGGGGGCGCCCATCGATCAATTGCGCCAGAAATCGTATTAATGCCGTGCAGCACTTGATAATTTTTCAACGTAATCATCAGCGCCCGCAAACCATCTTCCGGCGTATCAAATTCGCAAAATTGATCGTCGGAACCCGGCACCACTTGCCCTTTCCAAATGGTTTTGGAAAGTTTGATATTGCCAGGATTGTTTAATCGAATGCCGCGCGCGGTCATTTTTTGATCCATCGTTTTTCGCAAATACGATAAACCCCGTGAACCGCAATAATCGCGCCACCAATGGCGCCAATTCCGTGCGCAACCCCCAACGTGCTTTCGACAAAATCATGCCATGTCGGCAACGTCATTAGAATGAATCCTAACGCGGCCTCAAGCGCACCGTGCAGCTCAGTCTTATGGTCCATTTCCCCATTACTCCAATACCGTGACATGATTTTTTACCAAAAGATTGCCGCGTAACCCGCTGTTGCGTTACCACCTGATTGCGCGCTTGTACCAGCAGCGGCACCACCGCCACCACCACCATATCCAGAAGCATTACCGCCCGCTGCACCAGCGGCAGTAGCGTTGGCTCCATCGCCACCTTTGCCTAAGTACCCACCACCACCACCACCACCAGCCGTGCCGGAAGCTGCGCCCGATCCCCCCAAAGATGAACTTGAAAATAATGAGGCTGCACCATAACCGCCTTGATAGACTGTGCCTAAATTGCGCTGACCGCAGCCACCCCCGCCCGGATAACCCCCGTCCGCAGCTGTCGTGCCGCTATAAATACCACCTGGGCCACCGCCACCAGACATGCCCCCTGGATAAACAAGCGCTTTATTAAGGCCACCACCGGCTGAGTAAGTAACACCACCAACAACTAACGTGGTAGCTGTGCCATTACCGCCAATTGCACCACTTGCAGCAGCGCCAGCAGCGCCAATTGTTATGGTTGCACTAGACCCAATGTAGACGGGGAAAAATTCAACGCCACCAGCACCACCGCCGCCGCCGCCCTCTGTTCCACTTGCAGGGGTGCCATTGCCAGCAGCACCCCCGCCAACAAGTAAAACGTAATAAACGCCATACCCTTTGCCTTGCGTGACCGGATTAAATGTCCCGCTTGCCGTGTAGGCAACTTGATAATTAAGACCGCTTAGGCCAATAAATGCTTTGCCAGCAGCGGGACCCGCCCCAGGCGCAACATTCAACGGCGTTGCAACCGCAAAGCCTAACTGACCAATTGCGAATAAAAGCGCAATTAATCCAAAGCGAAGATTCTTAAGCATTTTAGAAATCACCGCAAACAGAGGTCAGATTGATATAGGTTGACGTGGAAACGGTCGGAGTCGCCGTCAACGTATCGCCGCTTTTCAAAAACAAATATGGATTTCCATAATTGTCCAATGGCAAACCCTGCCAAGTTGCAGAATTGAACATATTGACATTAAGCGCAGTCGAAACCGCACCGGCACCAGCCGGGATAGCAACCGTTGTTTGATAATAATTGACCGCTGATCGGGTCACAAAAACCTGCACATTGTAAGCCGTGGACGTACAAGTATTTGCCGCTGTCAACGAAAAACACGCCGACCCATTGGCCCCAGCCGTGTAAATCGTCACATTGTTAGCCGCATTGGATTGCACAAGGCCCAACGTAGGCGTTTGAACGGTTACAACGCTATTGGGCGTCGTTGCTGCATTGACCCCGCTTGCAATGCCCACAAGTGATAATACAAGGGCCGAACTACAATAAAATTGACGCGCGTTCATTTTATGCCTCCAAAAGACCCCATAAGCACGGACACAGACGCAGCTTGAATGTAAGCCGCCGTTGTTCCGCTAGATGATGTTCCGCAAGAAAAACCGGTGCCATTTGTGTAATTTAAATGATTGCCACCCGTATCCGTACATGATGGTAAGGTTGCAGCAGTTGGGCTTGCGGTTGAAGCGGTGACGTTTGCCACCACCGTATTTGCTGATTGTGTAGCGTGCATCGGTAAAGTGACCGTTGCGGTATCCCCAGAAGTGATTACCGTGCCATTCACAGCTGGAATTGTTGTTGTAAAATTGGACGCTCCGGCGTTTGCCATGGTCAATGTATTAGCGCCCGTCGATGACCCCAAAATCTTTATTGTTGAATTGTTATACGTTTGAACCGCCGTCCAAGTTTGCGCCAAATTCAATTCGGCAATGGTTCCGGTATTAGCTGGTAAGGTTGCCGTGGTTGATCCGGCCACCGCTGTGGGAACAATCGTTGTGGCGCCACTTGTGGCACCTTGCATTATCAACGATCCGCCAACCGGCCCCGTTGATTGACCCAAAGTCAAAGCACCATTGGAAATCGTTGCATTGGCATTACCAGACACGGCATTTGTGGTTGAGGCGTAATAACTCAATTGCCCGGACGTACCGGAATTGACCGTACCCGATCCGCCCGAAATAGTATTGCAGCCAAACCCCGTACTTGTGGTCCAAGTCAGCGCACTGGTCGCAGCCGAGCAAGATGGAATGGCAAAAGACGCAATGTTAGCCGTTGACCCGGTGTTATTCCCCAAAATCGTGTTAGCCGTAATTTGCGGCAAATTTGCCAAAGTCAGACTATTTGACGGGAATGTAATCGTGGACGTTGCTTGCAGAGTGGTAAATTTGCCCGTGCTGGCCGTTGTGACGCCCACCGCCATGCTATTCAAACCGGTTGACGTTATGCTGCCAACGCTTGTTGGCGAAACAGTCCCCCCACCGGAATAAAAATTGATAACGCCCCCGGTTCCAAGCGCACCAATGTCAAATTCACCATCTGTAGTATAAGTATAAGCCGCATGAGCAGCTGTAAACGGAGCTGCGGCCCCAGCACTATTATTTATGCCAAAATCCGCATAATGCGTTGAATCATTGCCATCGTCCGCCGTTACAACAAAGTCAGATGAGGCACTTGATCCGCTATTGGTATTTTGAAGGCTCAATTGATAGAAATTATTGGCGTTTCCGGTAAATTGAAACGCCGTTGCGCCAGAACTTGTATATCCCGGCACACCCACATTGGTTCCCAGCGCAATTGATCCGCTTGTGGTGATCGGATTGGCCGTACAGGTTAAGCCGCCATTGGTCGAACACGTCACAGACGTAACCGTACCCGATCCGCTGCCACCACTTGACGCCCCCGACGAAATCACAATTCCACTATTTCCCAATTGCTGAGCAATTGCGGGAACGCAAACAATCAAGCCAAATAAAACAATAGCAAGCCGCTTCATCATTTGTAATAGCTCACGTTGATAGTGGCGCTTGCAGTCGTTTGAATAAACTGCAACGAAGCCAGATTGCCCGTGTAAGACAAAGCAGAACCCGCCGCGACCAGCATGCCAACAGATGCAGTTGGTGCCACACCATCATCGCGCCACCGAACAGATTGTGTTTCAACCACGATAACAGCCAATGTCGCCCCGGTCGGCACGGTCAAAAACGTTGCCCCAGACAATGAGGTGATTTGCTGATACCCCAATGGCGTTACAAATGCCGTGGACACCGTGCAGCTTGGTTGACTGCCAGGGCATCCAACCGTTGAAATCTTACTTGGAACAACGCTTGCCGCAGTTTGGGCAAAAGCCGGTGATACCAAAAGCCAAAAAACGACAATTAACCATTTCATTTTTTGGCCTCCAATTCTTCAAGCCGGGCAGTGAGTTCACGCACCGCTTGCCACAACACCGGAATTAATTGATCCGGCCTCAAATGATGTGTGCCATCTTCGTCTTGCACATATCCGGCAAAATCTTTGCCCGTGGCGGCAAACGCATCGCGCACTTCGGTAGCCAAGAAACCCCAATGGGTCCGCTTGCCAGGACGATCCACAAATTTTTTAACTTTGACCTTTTTTGCGATCATGCGCGGGACAGGGTGCATTTTTTGCTGCAATTGTCCCGGCTCGCCTTTTTTGCCCGGCACAAATTCCATGACCGGATTGCCATCGGCATCAACCACCGGCATCAAGTCATAAACGCCAGTTTCCGTTTTAACGATCCGGTCAAACGCAACCGGCTTGCCGTCCACAATTTGAATATCGTGAACAACGCCCTCAGACACTTCGCTTTCGTGAACAAGTTGATCTTCTTCAACTTCAATTTCATCCCGTCCACCGGCAATCCACTTAAACGTCTTTGGTTCAAGGGATTTAATGATGGGCAACACATCCGAAACCGGCTCAATATCGGTTTTTAAACTTGGATCAGATGTTTGAATGGTGCCATTGACAGCCCACACCGCAGACCACCGGCCCGCCGCCGTGCCGCATGTGTAAGCATTGTCAGATAACCCAGCCAAATGACCGCCAAACACAGCCGCATAACCACCGCCCCCGGTAAATGTGGCGCGTCCATTTAACGTCAAACCAGCCAGAACGCCCGTGCCGTCAATGTTAATATAAGCACTGGACGTTCCGCCGCTCAAAATGCCCACTTGACCAGACACGCATTGAATATAAGCCGTCCCCGGATTCATTGTGGAATCTGGAAACGCTTTACCCGCCCCATATGATCCGTTTAAATAAATGCGAGCGGAATCGGCCAAAACAATCGATGCACTGGTGCCAGGATTATATCGGTGCGCTTGGGTCAAGTCGATTGCCGCGCGATACCCGGACAGACCTTTAAACGAAATGCCCGCGTCCACCGGAAATTTTACAGTAGACCCGCCAATAACATTGGTTCCGCTGGAATCCATCAGCCAGCCAATCCACGTATTGCCGTAACCAACAGTCGTCGTGGTTCCGCTGTAGAAAGTGGATTGCGACGTGCTGGACCCGGCTCGCAGCATGCTATGAAACCAACCGATACATGCCACGTCATAAGATGTGGTGCCAGAAAGATTGGTGTAATCAAATTCAAACGGGTTTAGATACGTGCCATCTTTGTAAGACGTGGCCCCGCCGTTCATGATTGAAACGGCAGGACACGTTGCAAACCCATAAGTCGCATCGCCGGACGTAATTGTGGGCTTGGCCAATGCCGAAATGCCAACATTGACATTCAACGCGGCGCAATCGCCCTTATTGTCCTGATAGACATTTAATTGCATGCCAACGGCGCTTGTCCGTTGCGTCAACGGATTGCCAAAAACGGTATAATCCGTGCTGCTATTCCAGCCCGAATAGTTCCGCATAAACAAAGCAAAGGGAAAGGTTTGCGGCATGTAATAAATACCGGTTGAATACCCCCCCAGCGTGTTTAGGCCGGTGACATAATGTTCAATGGAAAAATTCTGGCGCGACCAATCCCCGTTAAAATATTTGGTATTATCGGCCAAAGCAAAATTAGTCAGGTCCGGTTGCATTGTGACCATTGAATAAAATTTGCCGCGCTTGGATTGCGAGCCATCCAACGCCAAAGACGCAACTTGCCCTTGACCATAGAAATTTGCCGTTAATTTCGGCCAAGTCTGATATGTCGCACCACCCGTCGAGCTTCCGCCATCCGATGACGCGGTTATGGTTGTGGTATAAAGCCCAACGGGAACATAAATGCTGCCATTTGTATTGGCGCCAATCGCCGTTGTGACCGCAACCGTATTGTCATACCCATAAGTCGAAATACCGCCATAATACGCAAGATTGCGCGGCAAATCCTGATCTTGAATGTTCCGAAATGTCGGAGACGCGGTGACACCCGTGGACGCATTCCCCGGCCCCGCCAAAAATGTTTGGCTGGACACCGAAATAAACGACGCGCTTAAAGTGCCAAACGTGGTGACGGGCGATCCGGTAATACCAAATAAAGCCGTGGGCAAAAATAGGCCAACCGAATTGACCCCAGCCCCAGATACCGCGACCCAGCCCGCGCTTGTCGTGGTTCCCGTGGTGACACATGCATAATAAGCCCGATTGGTCACGTCATAGCAGAAATCGGGCGGTACACCCCCGGCAACACCTTGCTGCCCGGCAACATGCCCGTTTGGATTCCCGGCATAGACAAAGACATTAGGCGATTGAATATTTGAACTCATAAACCACCTATTGAACAAACCAATTGCCCGCGCCATCGCATTGCAGCGTTGCACTGGCAAAATTGGATCGAAGGTTAAAAGCGGACGTGGACCCTAAAATGGTGTCCCCGGAATAAGGCGTCACAGCGATATTGTAGGTTTGAGCCGTGCCAATTTCGTCAGTAACGGTAATTTTGTTCCAGATATAAGTGGACGTGCATTGGTAAAGATTTTCGGTCTTGTTTGAAGCCGTGGCACTTTTCCAAGCAATCGTGCTTAGAGACGGAATTGCGGTATCCGTTGACCCAGATGTGATTTGGCGCCCCACATTGGCCGTTGACGTTGTGGTGGACACGGATAGTGAATTAATCTGGCTTTGAAGCTGTTGAGTGATATAGGTTAGGTAATCTAACCCGCCCTCAATCGCCTTAAATGTCGGCCCCTGGTTGGAAATCGACACCGTTTGAACCAAAGGAACCACACGCGAAATCGTGATGTAATATCCCGCCGATAATGGCGATCCGGTTAAGGGATAAGTGACCGTCCCGCCAATGCTTCCAACCCCTGTCAGGGTGTATTGGCTTGGCGTTAATGTGGTCAAAGTGTTGGGAGTGACATTGGTATTTAATACTGTGATGACCGCATCCCCAGCCGACACCATGGGGAAATTATAGGTGAACGAGGTTGTAACCCCATTTCCTTGCGCCGTGGTCGAACTTGACGTGGTTGAAACGGTCGAAAATACCGGGTCCGCAATCAGTCCCAGTACAACAAAGACCAGAATTTTAAACACGGCGGACAAGCGCATTTGCACCTTTTCCGCCAAGGGATGTTATGGCCGACGCATCTTTGCGCTCTTGCCTAAGACTTCTTTAACCCGACGCAGCGGTTAAGGTCTAGCTATTCGCCATTCCTAGCCCGCATTTTATCTTCCATTGCACCTTTGATAATGTCGTTTGGCCCCCCGACACTTTGAGCCGCAATCATATTTGCCGCAGCCGTCCGGCTGGATGAAATCGTTTTGGTGATGGTTTCCGCCCGGATATTCTTGGGGATTTGCTGCCAGCCCGGATTTTGAACCAAAGCGTTTAATCGCATTTTGGCTAACCGGCCCGCCGTCTGGGCATATTGGTCATATTGCTCATCGGTCAAATCCTGCCCTCGGATTGACCGGCGCAATTTCCCAACCCCCAGACCCAAGGCGTTCATTTCCTTAACCACCGAATCATTGGCATAACGATCCGCCGTGCCACTTTGCGGGATTGGTTCGCCAAACATATCTCGTTTGGGCAATAGGCCAATTGAGACAAACGGCACCTTGGCCTTGGCGGCATCCAATAAGGTCCGCGCTTCGCGTTGATACGGATCGACCGCGTGAGCCACTTGACTCATGCCAACGCTAAACGGCATCCAATTGATGACCATCCCTCGAATATAGCTTTCGCCATATTCTTCCGGATGAAACACCGCATTCAGCATGTCAGACAATCCTTTCATAAAGGTTTCATCCAACACCGCTTTATTAAACCCTTCAAACGCCGCTTTGGCTAAAACCGTGCCATCTTCACCATCCCAGCCATGCGCGGCTTCGGTCATATTGGCCCCAAACCGCATAAGCATGGCAAACGGCCCCAGACGGTCATAGGCCACCGACACATCGCCAATGGTAATGTGATTGGGTTTATTGGCCATCAGCCACACACGGCGCTCATTGGGATCAGCAGGGCCATCCCCGGTCATCAACCCATTTAAGGTCATCATGACGGATGTACCGATTAAAGCCGTGCCGGTGGCGATTTTGCCAAATTGCATGTCTTGAGCAGACCCGCCGTTTTGCCCGGACAAATTGCCGCGCACGTCCCTATCCAATAAGCCAATGGGCGAGCGTTCAATAAATGCTTCGCGGGTTATTTGGGTGCCAATTTTCATAAACGGCACAATGATTTTTGCCGCTAGGTTTGAATTGGCCGCAGCTGTTAATTTCCCTGAAAACGAATTGTAATCCGCAGGCGCCATGAATAATTCTTTCATGGCATCCGCACTTGCAGCAATCATCATTTCCGGTGTCGGCTTTTGAGTTAATTCCGCAACCCGTCCTTTGAACGCATCCCCGGTCAAACCATCATTCATGGCTTCCCGATAGGCCAAAGATTGAATGTTTTGCTCATATCGCAGGGATTTAAAAAACGAGTGAATGGCCGCAACCGATTTGGACGGCACATTGATAATTTCGCCAACCTTGCCCGGAATGGCCCGCGTGTTCATATCGGTAAAATGACCAGATACCTTTTCCCCAGGCAATGCAGGGGAAATGCCGGTTTTAAACGCTTGCGTTGCCGCCATTAAGCCATCGGATGATCCCTTCATCATGCCGTATAATTGCGCGCCCGCCTCACCTAAATAAACTCGATTTTTGACCTCATAGCCCAAAGCCTCGCGCGCCGCGCCGACCGCAGACGCCACCGGAATTTCGATCAAAGGACGCGCCAAGGCATTTAACGCATTGCCCACCGAATACCGGGCATGGGTTATCGGCCCCGAAATCAAAGCATTAACGTAATATTCCAATATGGCGTTTTTGATCGACCCACGGGCGGAATCATTAACAAACTTGGCCACTTGTCCCGGCGTTTGCAGGTTCATCCCAAATTGCGCTTCTTGCCTTAGTTGTTCCGGTGTCCGGCCAATGGTGCTTTGGAAGAATTGCGCCAACGCTTCGGCATCCGCCGACCCTTCCAGCTTACGGAATGCTCCCAACGCCCGGCCAGCTTCCGCCGTAATCCCCGCCACTTGCTCTTGAATCATCAAGTGACGTTGCCGCGCTTTGGCATAGGCCATCACATCGGCATCCGATCCATTGGCCGCTTTTGCCATCAAATCACGCACTTCCGTCGCAGATTGAATTAACAGCTTTCGAGCCGCAAGGATTTGTTCGGCGTTGAACGCTTCCCCGATCCGGCGCCAATTGAGTTTTGCCGCATTCATGCCCAAAGCATCGGCCAGGTCCAATTGTTCCCCGGCAGAAATCACGCCCCGCCGTGCGGCCATGAAATCTTCATTATCCGCCGCCGTTTGACGCAAAACTTCTTTTACATCTTCCGGTGTATTGAGATTATCTAACCGGATATTCCCGGCCTTATCTACAAGGTCTGATTCATCGGTTGCGAACCGCTCATTGGGTCCGGCTGGGTATTCTGTCTTGCTCCCATTAGACCTAGTGCTGCGTCCGCGTGATCCGCTGCTTTCTTGAACATCGACCGCACCTCCTCCGGCAGGTCCTGATTGCCCGCCATCATCCGCGCTCTTGATCGGCCCTCTAGCAGATTCTTCCGCCCGGTATTCATTTTCCAAATCCTCCTCGGTGCGCGGATTGTCGTAATCCGGCACGTTATCACCTTCCCAAGCATCGCCTTTGGCTTCTAAATGAGACTTGGCCCATTCTTCCGCGTGGCGCAATTCGCGCTCAAAATCCGCTTCCTGAGAATGAATTTCCTTTAATTGTTCTTCGGTTGACATGCGGCTGGCAACTTCATTCCAGAACTCGCTATGCGACATGCCGTCCGCTTTAATGCCCAATTCCCCGGCAATTCGATCCACTTCGGAATTGTGGTTTAAAGCATCCTGATAGGCTTTAACCTTGTCATAATCAAAATCGGAGAATTGATGGTCCCCGTTTACGTCACGGGTTAGCTTTTCCAAAAATTGATTAATCGTGGGACGTTCACCGCCCAATTCAGGGAAAAACCCGGCTTCTTCCGCCGCTTGCGCCACCCGGTCAATATCTTTGCCCGTTTTGCGCAGCACCCCGCCATTACGCTTGCCACCAAACAATGCCGCAATATCGCCCCGATCATTGCCAATTCCGCCATAAGATCGAACAAAATCGGTTAGCGTCGAAGGGCGCGCAGGAACCTTGGAATAAAGCTTTTGCTTTGAACTAGGGCCAAATTTTAGGTTTGACTCTTGTGGTGGTCCAATGCCTTCAACCTTAGCTTGACCTCCGCCCGCGCCGACCGTTCCAGATTTTTGTATAGCGCCATTTGTTCCGGTGTCAGGTCCGGACGCATTGACGCCACTGTCAGCACCTTCACTTCGTGCCGGGCTTTCGCCAGGTCCGTTTCCAATTCTTCCAGGCTGTAATTCATCCGAAATCTCCGAAGCATGTTCATCAGCTACCGCGTGACGCTCATCACGCACCCTATCGCCAACGACCTTTGCTTGGTTCCCCGGCGTGTGTTCCGCATCGCCTTCATGCAGCGTTGCAAAATCAGCCCCCAAAGCACGATCCGGCGCTATTGTAACCTTTTCCGGGTTGGTTGACAAAAGCCTATCGAACACGTCCCGAATATCGTCATTGATAGGCGATTTCAGCCGGGTCACGGTTTCATAAATCTTGGTCAGCCATTGTTTAAATTGATCAAACACCCGCGCTAGGGTTTGGCTTGGCGCGCGGCCTTCCATCAAATAACGTTCAAACCCGCGCGCAAACTTTTCATGCGCCCGCGTCGGTATGGCCTCATCCTCGCTAACCCCAAGCCATTTACGCACCGTTGCAGCATCCGCCTTAATTTGATCCGGTGCAGCCTCATGAACGGCATCGGCCATCATTTCTTCTAGAAACTTATGGCCGGTTTCATGGATAAAAGTTGACGCATCGGCGCCCTTGAACAGTTTGATAATTGTCTTATTTTCCCGGAATTGAACAGAACCCCGCTTGGCTTGCTCATATTCCTTGGCCGTGATTTCCGGCGCTTGATCCTTTTTTTGCGCCATTTCCCGCACACGTTCGCGCGCGGCTTGGATGACGGCCCCATCCCGGTTAAACAATTCCAACGGCGATCCCAGCTTGCCGCCCATGCGCGCCGCCCGTGTTTCATACCTTGCCGCGATTAATTGAGCAGCGGCTTCCGCTTCATCCCTTGGCCGTCCGGCATCTTCCAATTGACGCGCGACCCTAGAGGCAATTTGCGCCTTTTGTTGTTCAATCGGCAATTCTGTTTTGGCCGGTGTCTCGTCAGGCTTTACACCCTCCGCCGCAGGTTCACCCGGTTTAGTCTCGACCGGCTTGGCCGTTTCAGTGACCGTTTCATTTTTCGGTTGCGCAGTTTCCGTTTCACCTTGCTCCCGGCCCTGAACGCGCGCCTCATCAACGGCTTGCTCGACTTCCGGTGCGGCTTCTTGCGGCATACGCTCTTGCGCTTCCCGATATGCTTTTGTCACATCCGGCGCTAAATCGCGCATTTTATAATCATTTTCTTGCAGCACGCGGCGGATGCGCGCCATGTCCGGCGAATCCAGCTTGGCCGTGCTTTCAATTTCGTCCAATTGATCCCGCAAATCAGATAACCGGCCCGCTTGACGTTTGGTCAAACGATCTTCGACACCATTAACCTTGGCTAAAATATCGTCAATTTCGCTATTGATTGATTTTACATCTTCCCGGTTAGCGTGTGCTTCATCGCGCGTTTCCGACAGCTCATTGAGCCATTTGCGATAGGTATCGCGCCGCGCCACCAAAGCATCGTATTTTTCAAACGTATCGGGATCAATTTGACGCGCAATAGAATGAATATCCGGCTGTGCTTCTTGCGTTGTGGCTTGAACCGGCGTTGCCTCCGGTGTCGCTTGAGCCTCCGCCCCAGCCGCCCCTTGTTCGGCAAGCTGATCTTCTAACGGTTTGACACTGGATTTTAAATCATCCGCCAATGCACCATCGGCCAATGGTTCAGGTTCTTTCAGTCCAAAATAAACCGCGTCATCCCCGCCAATGACTTTGTTCTTAATGGCATCATTCCAAAACTTTGCCGGTGCCGGATGAAACTTTGACCCAAATGGAAAGCCCATGGCTTCCATGTCCATAATGCCCGTTACGTCCCGTCCCAGCTTATTCAAGCCAAACACGCCACCCGTTGCATTATTGGCTTCTTCACCCGCCTGAACGATACCCGCTTGGACGCCGCTATACCCCGCCGCACCTACTCTTAAAGCTGCATTTGCCGCCATGACCGCAGGGCGCATGAACGTATCATTAAACCCACCCATGAAACTGGGTTTTTTGGGATCGTTAAACCAACCCAGTTTTTTAAAGAAATCTTCGCTTTCCGGAGACAACGCCATTCCTTCCCAGCCGGTTTTTACGCCGCCCACAAAAGCATCAGTAATCCTGCCTTCCGGTGTCCCCTTGAACCATTGATTAAATTGGTCAGACGTATTGGCTAAAGGCTGAATAGGCGGCACTTTTGGCAGACGCGCATCAACACCCGGATAAAATGGCCCAGGTTGAGCAGGCGCATGCTGATCCAGCAATGAATCAACGTCCATTGACTGATTCGGCGCATGCGCATCCAATAAATCATCGACAGATGACGGCTGATCGGTCATTGCATTGGCACCGTGGGCTTATAGGCTTCGGTTGCCCATTTGTTATCTAGCAAAGCTTTTCGCGCTTGGTCGCGCGTGATTTTGCCTTGATTGAAAGCCGTTAGCACATTTTCCTTTGTGGACAAATCCACCGCAGCGGCTTTAACGGGCGCCGTCTGAGTTGGGACAACCGATTGCGGATTGCCCACCAATACGTCAGCTTGCCATTGATTAAACGGGCGCGCATACCCTTTAGTTAATTCGCCCAAAGATTCCGGGTTTCCAAAACTCAATAATTTGGCCGGTGGAATGCCTTTTGCCCGACCCTCTTTGTAAGCATCGACAAATGACCCCAAGAAATTTTGATAAAGTTGATCCCCCTTGGGATCAACAAACCCCATGTGCTCATTCGAGCCTGTAATTTGACCCTTGGCGGCTTTTAAAAACTCTGTTTGCAATTGCTTTTCGGAATCATTTTGCGCCATCAGGGTTTGAAGGTGCTTAAGCCCCTCAAAATTCAACCCGCCATCTTTGAAATGCTGCATTAATTGTGATGGATCGGTAATTTGTGGCCCATTAGGTGACGGCGCCAAAACTTGCGCGACCAAATCGGGAAAATCCTTGCCATACAACGCCGCGTCTTTGTTCACTCCATGCGCCGCTGCCGTCAAAACATGTGTTTGAATGCTCGTGGCAAATTGCGGAGAATGCGCCATTGACCGTTCCCACGCGGCTTTCACGTCAGGACTAATCGAGGTCAGTTGTTCAATAGACGTGGGTTTTTGACCCGTCCGGTTTAATTCCCCGCTGACAGCCTGAACGACCAAATCATTGTCCGCCTTATAAGACATTTCCTGTTGGCGGATTTGGTCACCCAATCTCTGCTCAACCCGCGACCGGGCCAAATCCCTGAATTGTTGATCCCCAGGCCGTTGCGCTTCCGCTTGATCTTCCGCTTGCTTGACAATCGCCGCATAATTCTGCCGCAAATAATCCGTCGAGGTCAGCATGGGCCGGTTATCGTTCCCAGCCGCATTTGCAACTTTGGTCGGTTTTTGACCCGCGAAAGCTTGTTCGATTCCTTGCGTTACGGACGTATCGTCAAACGCCGCTCGATCCGCTTGACCCTTTTCAGCGGGAACAATTGCCTTGATTAAGGACGATACCGCCGTTTTGTCATCCATATTTGGCACCGCATTGGGCGCAAGCCCGGATGCCCTGGACACATTATTGACCCAATTATCCACTTCACTTTGTGGCTGATCCTTGCCCACCCATTTGCGCCCGATTTCCGCAAGTGTCATTCCCCGGTAATTATTACGAAGATTGGATGCCGTCGCGTTCACCCCATCGGCAGGTGTCGCATAGTTTTCAAAATCCGGCACATTATTGGCAATGCCATAAGCAGATTTGATATTTCCAGGGTTATTAGACCCTTTATTCAGCCCATTGGTAAATGTCTGGGTCGCTGTTCCAATGACATTATCGGCAATGGACCGGGTTTGCGCGTCTTTAATCTTGGGCTGCAAAAACGCTTCAATCTGAACTTGAGCCGTGCCGGGAATGCGCGACCGATTGTCTTGAAACAATTTTGCCGCCATATCGACATTGGAATTGGACAGCGTGCGCAGTCTTTCTTCCCATGCCTTACCCACGGCGGTATCTCGAACGGATTGATAAACGGACGACGCCCGCTTGCCATTTTCGCTGTCGTCAAATGATAACAACCCATCATCTTGTTGGGTCATGCCCGTACCAGCATCCCATCCTTGGGTTTGCATTTGACGCGCCACGCCAAAATTCACGTCATGCAAAATATCTTCAAACCGCATGTCATTGGCGGCAATGGATGAATCCCCAGCCCTTGAGACAGCCGTTAAAACCGACGCATGGGCGGAATCCGCGTCCGCCTTTTTAACTTGGGTCGCGGAATAATTATTGGCATCCGAAAGCGCATAACCCTCATGCCTTAATGCCAATGTGGTAAACGCTTTTTGAACCGCAGGATTGGGCAGCGTTTCTAACAATTGTTGACGTAAATCTTGAACGTCTTGACTATATTGAGGAAGGGCCGCAACCGCCGCCAAGCCCTCTTTTGACTTATACGCCGCGCTCAATTTGGACAATTGGTCCATATAAGTTGTTTCGGCATTTGTGGCCATTGTCTCGTTCAGCATGCCTTGTTGTTTCAGGGCAATATCACCAGCTTCTTGACCGGCATGCTGAACCGATTGACCCAATCCCGAAATAGCAGACGCAACCCCGGCGCCAAACGCATCCGGAGACGCATTGACATTCAAAAACCCACCGGATGGTCCGTTAGGTTGAACGCTCGGTATGGCGTCGGGCGTTGCAATGGGCATTAGATCACACCGGCCATTTTATACCCAGCCGCTTGACCGGATAGTGAAGATGCCCCGCTTAACAATGAACTAAACGCGCCAATCTGTCCCGCAGCCGCCGCATTCTCGCCTTTGAGCGTATCCAATTGAGAATCCGCCTGAAACCCAGCACCCTCAAGGTCATAGCCATAGGCTTGCTTGGCGGCATTGGATCGAACGGTTAAAGCGTTTAATTGTCCGGTTTCCGCCGCCGATGACCGCACGTCCACAGATGACCCGGAATTAACATCGACTCCAGACGCAGCTTGAGCGGCCTTAATAGCCCCCAATTCTTGCCGATTTTTTTGCCCTTCATTGGCGGTTTGCTGTTCGCCCGCAACAGACGCCACCCGCGACTTTTCCCCGGCGATAATGGCGTTATTTTGCGCGACTTGAGCTTGATAATTTGCCGCCGCTCGCTGCGCTTCGCCTTGACGAATATTGCCAAGGATCGAAACGCCAGTCCCCACACCCGCCGTTGCCAATGCTGCAATTGCTAATGTAGTTGGTTCACACATTTACCGCCTCAATTCAAATCGCCGAAACAAGGCCCGCTTTGGTCCAAATTCAACGGGCGGACCAAGATCAAACCCCAGAATCAAAAGAAACCCACAGGCTTGCACGTAGGATGCCAGCACATAATTTTCCAATAAAGGAAACATTGCTTGCATCTTGGCCACTTCGCGCCGCCCTTCCCTTACAAAAGAAAATGGCACGCGCTCAATAGCCTCAGACGTTAAAAGCCATGGATAACCCACACCCGATAAGACCGATCCGCCAACCCCAAACATGCACGCAATGTCGCCATCAACAAATGCCGTGCGTCGAATAATGCTACCACGAAACGCCTTAAACAGCGCCCGATTGGGCGACATGCCCACGGACGTTAATTCTAATTTATCACCCCGACGCAGCTTATCTGCCAACATCGAAACGTGATTTAATTGCGCGGGAACAATTTGATACCTCACCCGGCACTATCCCCAACATCAAACCATGGCACCATTGCCAAAACCGTCAAAGGTAAAGGTTGCGTTTGCTGGACCGCAATTTGCCCCTTAGTCCCACCCAGCCCATCATTGATATTGTTATAAATATCCCCGGTGAAAAGGGCATAGGGCTGCAAAGGATTATTTGTCCCGACCGGTGCTGCAAATTGCGTCATATTCGACCATGTAACCGTTGCATTCCCAGGCTGAACGGATTGATCCGGCTGATTGGTTCCCACTTCAAAAACAGACCCGGAATTTTCAACCCGAACCGTTGCATTATACGCGACTTTTCTGCGTCCCTGAACAGTCACTTGCGCTGGAAAATCCAAATACATGGTTTGCAATTGCGCCGTGAACCCAAGGCCCACCACAATATTTGATGCAGCGACCGATAATGTAACCGTACCGCCAGACACCACTTGAGGCGCTTGAACCACGCCATCCGCCAAAATTGAAACGGTCATGCCTTCCAAATGGTTCAGCCCATAAACCGTTGTGATCGGAGTGGCGATTGACCACGTACCCGGCGATTGCGGAATGGGCAGATTATTGGGGTCATTTGGAAAAGTCTGCGTAATTGGCCGCACGACCTGAACAGATAAATGACTTGAATCAATATAGGATAAAACCGTCAGCAGACCCCCGCCGATCCGGATAACATCGCCCGCTTGGCCATAGCCCGCCGTATTCGACAGCACCGCCGCACTTGTGGAAAATGTGGTGACGTTGAGCGAAAAAATATTAACAACCGCGCCGCCGCCCTGATTGGTCGGATCGACTACAACAAATTTAGGGTTTGTGTATCCCGTCAAGGTCCCGATAACCCCCACGGCGGTAATAGCCCCAGCCGTCACTGTTACCGTGCCGATAGCCCCTGATCCGGTTGGATCGTCAATCCGAGCATAAGTCGTATCGGAATAATTCTGACCTCCATAAGCCAAAACAGGTTGTTGAAGTGTCGGTGTTCCCGTCGCGCTTAAAACGCTGGCATAGGTTTCCGGTTGATTTTGGGTATAAGACAGCCCGGCATCAACGCACCACGCATCATCTATGGTTTCCCATAGCCGGTCATTCATGCGTTCCAGATAATACGCATTAACCCCCGCCCCAGGAATATACCGTTGAACCACAAAATAAGCCGCGTCCACCGGAGGCTCAGAAATCGAACAGACCGATTTAAACAAGCCATTGGTGTCATGCCGTGACCACGCATAAACGTCTTGCTCTTTCAAATAAGTCAGATTGAGCAAAATGCCGTCATCGCGCACGGCCCATAAGAGCTTATTCGGCTCCTCGCACCAATCCCACCGCACGATCGTATGGCCATCAAACAGATGGTTTGAAAGCACCGTCAAATCCGTGCCGGTATAGATATTCGTAAAAAAATTATAGCTCAGATCACGGACAATAGAGCCTTTTTCCTGAACATAGAGAATGTCAAAATTGACCGGAATGGGCCGGATTGTCGGAGAGCATCCGGTATAGGCTTGCGGCGCGGCAAATTGATTTGACGGCGTGATGGCCGTTCCCGATTGCCCCGATCCGGATAATTGCCACGCTCCGCGCCCGGTCAAAACCACCAAGCCCCCAGGCATGTTAATCATCCATTGAATGCCATTGACTTGTTGCGACCATGGAGTCCCAACAATCGCATCATCGGCTTTGGTCGGAATAGACCGATCCATATTAGTGAACGCGCCAGGTTGAGACGCAAAATAAGTGTCCGGATTGTTATACGTGGACGCATAAAACCGGCGTTGCTGGAAATACGCACAAACTCCCGGATAAGTCCCAGTGGACGGGCCGACTTGAATTGTACCTTGTGCGCCCGATCCGGTTGAATCAATAAATGACAATGTGTCAGAGGTCGAATACCCATGACCCCCATTGTCAATCGTGACCCATTGGATTTGACCATCAATAACAACCACTGTACCGGCAAAGCTAGACCCATTGGTCGATGAAATTGATACCGTCACCCCAGCCGTGGAATAACCAGACCCCGGATTTGTCACATTAATAGACGTGACCGAGGACGTAGCAAACGGATTGGTATGGATGGGCGGCGATACGGTATAATCAGGCGTGATATTGGCATCCGTAAAACAGACACCCCGGCTGGTTCCGATATACCCGTAAATCTGGCCCCCCACGGGAGGGGACGCATAAGACACGGGCGCCCGATAAAAATTATAGGATTCCGCCGTGGTCACTGGATTGCAGTTAATCCGAATGGTCCCGGCTTGCGCGGAAATATTAACCGATGCCACCGTATAAGGTGGAGACGCTATGCTTTCCTGCCCCGTGACCGCATCAACCGCCGTGGCCACATATTGATAGTAGAAAGACGTTGTGGACGTGGTGACGCTGGATGCAGACGCAAATAAAGCCGTGGGCGCAGCAATCGCCACATCAAAGCTGGTTTGCGTCAATGTCCAATTGTTATAATTGATCCGGGTTAAATCATAGGGCGGATAGGACGGATGAGTAAGCGTCATCACGTCCGCGCTTTGGGTCCATTTTAACAAAGGAAGATCAGACGCGGCGTAAGGCGTTGACACCTCGTAAATGCGCGCCAGCGTTCCCCCGCCGGTCCATAACGGCCAATTGGTCGCATCGACATTTCCACCGGTTAAAGGATCAAGCAAAGTGACCCCAATTGGGGACCGCGTGCCAATCACAAATAACCGGCCATTAACTTCCGGAATACCCCCAATACCAGACGCATAAACCCAATCGCCCGGCGCCCAAAGGTTATTGACCGAAATTAACGCGGGCGAAACATTGTTAAACCCATAAATGGGTATTGGTGTTTCGGTGACATAAGCCCCATCAATGGCAAATCTCAAATAATTATCGCCAAATTCAAGTGCTATGCCTTGAGTGACCGAGTATTGAAACGGGATCAAAACAGGCGGCAATGCAGCATTATTGCCCAGCGACCCTTGTTTGCATTGACCCACAAAAGCCGTTCCCGCGCGCGATGCAGCGCCGCCGCGATAGGACGCAAAGAAATTGCGCAGCGTCGAACAACCTTTGCGGTATTTATCAAGGTCTGTCCGGCCAAATAATGACGGCGATAATTCACCAGCATTTAGGGCATTTTGTAAAATGGGCGCTGTCATTTAATAACTCAGCCCATCAGCAAACACCACATTATCCCAATTCATTGGGAAGCCGCCCGCAGACCCAAAAGCCCAAGGCACAGATGACACCATACGAGCCTTGAACCAATCCGGTATGTGGTCTGTATCGTTAATGCCTTCATTGCCCGATCCAGATCGAGCATCCATAATCGCGTTCTTGGCAATGGCAATCTGATCTTTTAATTGCTGTTCATTCCGGGCCAGCGCATTAATAAAGTAAGACGCAAGATAAGCCGTTGCCGCCGTCAAAAACAATGAATCCCACAAATCGGGCACTTGGGTTAAATCCCGCGTGTAAATCAATTGGGCTTGTTCCAAATTGGTCAGAATGACCTTAATCGGACTGCCATTGGTGTCGTAATCCGTACCCACCACAAAAGGCGTTGTGGTATCCACCGCTTGCGCGGGTTGCCATACCGTTTGACCCGTGGTCAAAGGCACCGTGCTGCCCGTGGTATTTGTTTGAGTTGGAATGATAAACCGGGCCTCCAAACAATCGGAGGGCCAAGCATATTCATATAAAAAAGGTTGCGGCGGCGGGTTTGAATCCGTGTAGGATTTCAATTGCGTTAAAGCAATTTGACCGCGCCAGCCGTTCCAAGGCGCCCCCCGCGCCAATGCTTGCATTTTGGGCGTATAAAACAGCTTGGCAATATTGGCTTGCGGCGATCCATCATCAAACGATGAAATAGACGTGCGGTTGCCAATTTCAGCCAAGGCAAGATTGCACACATCAACCGCGTTCATGCGACAACCTCACCTTAACTTTGAACGTGGGGACTATTCGTCCTCCTCGTCCCCTTCGTCATCTTCATCTTCGACAGTGCCATGAATTGCAGCCAATTCGATCCGGCATCCGTTTTCAGTCTTGTGAACCGCCGTCACTTCGCACATCAAACGAAGATGCAGCAAATCACCCATATCAACGTCATCGGAAAGCCCCAGCTTTTCCAATTCCGTTTCGGTCAAGCACAAACACAGACCCGGCGGCGTATCAGACGGCTCGTAAGCCATCGGCATCATATCTTCAACCTTTTCGCGCGGCGTGCGCTTAAGGTTCACCATGCCATAGGCGCTCATTATTCGCGCCCTAATTCAGTGCCGCCCTTACCAATGTCGGTGCGGTCATAACGCTCCATGTGCTTCTTATCCATGGCCTTTTGTTCTTCTTCGTGGCGCGTATGCATGTCGCGGCGCTCTTTTTCATGCCGCGTGTGCATTTCCTTGCGTTCGGTCGCGTGCAATTCGGAAACATGCACCATGTCGTCATTGCCACCCATGGTGCCTTCTTTGCCCACCATTTTCTTATCGCCAGCATGCGGCGTGGCTTCACGATCCGCCGTCTTTTCAGCAGCCGCAGCGGCCTTTTTCGGCGCCACGGCGCGATCCGTGTCACCCTCAGATTTCACGGTTTCAATATGCGGCGGTGTGCCATAACGCTTCTCGCCTTTGGATTTTGCTTTGGGATATTCGCTCATCGTATCAGCCCTTCTTAACAGTGACCCGGCCATAACGACGCGCGGCCTTTGAATTATGCTGCAATCCAATGACCTTTTCGGCTTTGTTGGCCCGGTCAATGGAACTTACAGTTTCCACAGAATCATCGTCATCGGCAAAAACAGGTTCATCTTTGTAAGACGATCCGTCTTTTTCGACTTTCTTGCCCTTTTTGATCCATTTGGCCATCAGCGCACCACTCCTTTCGGGGCATACCGTTTTGATACCTTATGGCTCATTCCCATTAAGGTTTCAGCCAATCGCGCTTCGCGGCCCAGCTTGCCCGGCGCATCGGCTTTTTCGGCGGCATATTCGCGCGTGGTTTTACCAGCCCGTTCCGCCTTTTTGCGAAACGTGCCTTTGTTGTTCCCAACCGCACCTTTGATCCAATTAGCCACCGTCAGACCCCTTAGACTTATACCGGCGATACGCCTTTGATTTGTGCTCAGGTAACTTTCCAGGCTTGTCAGCCGCCACAAACTCTTTAGCCACCTTTTGCGACACGCCCGCTAAACCGCCCTTTTTTGATGCAGCGGCATACATAAGAGCGCGTTGACTTTGCGAGACAGGCGGCATGGATCACCTATTTAAACGACGAAGCCAGCGTGTATTTGTGCCAATCAACATCTTGCCTTGCATCCACATGCGTGACCACCGGAGCGCCGCCCGCTTTGTTCGGCTGTTTCGGCGCACTCATGCGTAACTCGCAAAATACGTGTAATTCCACCACGTTGAAGCGGTATCCGCATCAATGCGCGTTTTGGTCAAAGCCGCAGCGCCAACATCACATGGATTAGCCATTAGATTGCCTCACGTCCGATTTGAGCATAAGTTTTCGGCGTAGGCCGTTCATTGGCCGAGCTTTGCGGCGTGGTCGAAATAACCGGGCTTGCCTTGCGCGGACGCCCGCCACGATTACGTATCGCAGCAGCATCTTCCGTGTGCGGCATGGTCGGCACTTCCGAGCGATCCACCGGCATGGCTACAACCACTTCATTGGCCGTCCGGCGCGCATGCTGCAAATTCTGCGCAATCAGCACGCCATTATCGGTCACAAGACCTTCGAACGGGCGCCCGTGCAATTGAGCGGTTTGACGCGCCGCATCGGTCAGCATGCCGATAAATTCTTGCATCCGCTTTTCAGCGGCTTTGTTGAGCGGCACCATTTCCAGATTGGGCGTGCCGATATATTCAACAATGTCCCCTTCCATGCGAAGCGTATCATCTTCGAAATAGCACGGAGAGTTTAGCTTGTATTTCGGCACCTCACCGTTGAACACGGGACGCGAAATGGTATTGCCTTGCAATTCGGCAAGACGGGCGCGCAGCGCCTCATTCTCAGCCTTAATGCTGGCTAAATCTGATCCGCCAAGAGCTTCGGTCGCGGTATTGCCGCCTTCATCATCGTAACGCATTATAGCGCTCCAAAATTAGTTATAGGGTCAAAACCCTCCCGGTTTTTAGGCCGGGAGGGCCAGAACTAAATGCTACGATACAGAATAGCCAGCAGCGTAGAGAGCTTGCGTGTCGTAGCTATCTTCGCGCTGAATAACGATGCCACCGATGACATTGCCAGACGAAATGGATTCCGTGTTGGCATTGCCAGCCACAACCATGTTAATCCGGTAATAGCGCGGCAAAGCGGCGCCAGCCGGACGACGCGGCACGTCAATGGGCAGCACGAAATAACCGGCCTTGTAAGACGCGGTTGAAGCCGTGCCGCTTTCGGCATAGGTGGTCCAGGTGGTGGAATTGGTCGAACCTTGGAATTGGAAATTCAGGGTCAGCGACGTACAAGCGCAAGTGATGCCGGTGCTTAATTGCAAGGCAACCTTGGGAATGTACAGGCCATCGCCGATGCCCAAATCTTCAAACACGCCCATGTCGATGACGGATGATGCCGTGGTTGCAGTCGTGACCAGCGAAACATATTCGCCACCCGTAAATGCAAACGCGGAACCGGAGTGATAGAAAAGTGTATTAACGTCGAACAACATTGTTCCGGCTCCTCAGACTAGGGTGGCTTCGGTGTTTACGAGCGTGTCGCAAACACGAATGGGGATGCCACGGAACTCGACAACCGGCTCACCGGCATACTCCGTGGGTTTCAACAACACGTTCTTGTCGCGGATAGCCTGAATGTCCAGGTACTCGCGGACGGTACGGTTGACATAGAATGCCGGGCTGATACCGGGCGCCGGTTCATCCGGAGCATCCGTTTCCGTAATGCCAGATGCGCGCTTGGTCAGCGTCGGTAAACGCACAACCGCCTTGCTCATGTAATAGAACAGGTCAGGCGGCGTTGAACCTTGCAGACCGACCGTTGTGGTGTCAATATTGGCAATGCGGCAAATATAACGCCAATCCTTGGTGACCAAACCCGCATTCCATTGGAAATACGAGGTATAGGCCGGGAAGGGATTGTTGGCGGCGTCATAACCCGGAACCACATCCCCACGATCTTCAAACACCAGACCAGCCTTCGACCCTTGCGGGAAAATGCCAAAGCAAGTGTTGTCACCCCAGCCAACAAGCCAGATTGAAGCGTTTGACGACCCGGTGCCACCGGCGTCAATCACGTTCTGAGCATTGGCGGCAGTGGTGGCCGTCTTGGTATTAAAGCGCGGCGAGAAACCCGTGAACTGGGTCGGAGCCGTGGACACGTTGCCATAGAACAGCGTGGTTGCCATTTGCTGGCTCAAACCTTCCAAATGGGCGTTATCTTCCGACATGCGAACTTGTGCGACCTTGCCGCCCAATTCCGCCACCATCTTGTCAACTTGGCTATAAGCAGCCAATTGGCCAATGGCATCGGTCACTTGCGCCGTGCGCGACTTGGTGTAAGGAACGCCACCATAAGCCGCGCGCCAGGTGCCTTGCGGCAGACCGGTGCGGATCGTGCTTTTGTGACCAGTCGGCAGGTTGGATTCAACCCACAGCATGTCCTTAAACACTTCGTTGCACTGAGACAACAATTCAGCAATTTCCGCCACCGACCCATCCGGGTCCATGCGACGGGTCACGTCCAGAAGGGAAAGGTAAGCCATCAATTTGCTCCACTAGAGGCGGAATAACGTCTATCCGCGCGAGATTTAAGAACTGGTGCTTTCGGAGTGTTGGCAGCGACGGGACGTGCAGTCTCGACGGTTTTGCCAGCGACCCAATTGACAAAACGGATGACTTCGGGATGATCCCCGGCCCCCGTTACGCGAAGCGCATTGCGTAATGCCGCTTCCTTTTCCGGCCCAACGATGGAGCCGTAGCGTTCAATAACCGCCCCCGCCTTGCGGATCGTCGTTTCTTGACGATTGCCACCAATGTCAGGGTCTTTGCGGAATTCATCTTTCCAGCTATCGCGCACTTTGTTCCATGTCTCTAATTGGACATTTTGAACCCGCTCCGCGCTTGCCTTTTGCTCGCTAATGAAGAAATCGACCAACTGTTGACCAAGGGCTTGCGCCGCATCATGCGGCACATTGGCCTTTACTTCGAACTCACCAAGCAACTTATTAAAATCACCAACTAACTTTTCATCCAGCTTGATGCCTTCCGGCACCGCGAATGTTTCATAAGACGGCAGAACCACGGCATCGGTCGATTCGGGCGCCTTTGCCTCATCAGACTTTGCCTCAATTTCTTTGGCTTCCGGCTCTTTGGTCCGAGCCTCGCTTAACAGCGTTTCGCCGGTATCAGCGACCTTTGGGGTTTCAGCAGCCGCGATATCCGGCGTTTGTGCAACGTCTGGCGTTGTTGTGGGTGTCGCGTTATCGGGTGCTGAAAAAGTCGCCGGTGTCGCGCTCGCATCCGGCACAGACACCGGCGCAGTTACCGCGCCCGCCCCTTGGCTTGCAGGTGCGGGGATGGTTGCCGCAATGTCTTGAATTGGATCAGGCACGCTGGTCATTCTCCGAAATCATTAAGGCGGCATTGGCAGGATCGACAGCGCACAAGAAACGCAACAGGTTTAGACCAACTTCACGTTGACCCTCGTAAAACCCGTTTTCGTGTTCCCCCGTCATACTTATGCGCTTTTCCCAAATGCCCGTATCTGAAAGGATTTGCCACAGCCATTCACGGCCATAAAGCGACCCCAAAATAGTCGCAGCGACCTCCCGCCGTTTAACTTCCCTTACTTGCGACTCTTGCTCCGCCAGCTTTATTGCTTTTGGATCAGAGGCATCAAAGGCCGGTTTTTTGGTACGTGGACGACGCGGCAAGTTCATAGCCTTAACCACTAACCCGACGCATAAGCGCAAATGTTCAAATGGGTCACAGATGGGTGCTAAATGATGTAATGATGGGTGCTGATATGGGTAAAAAGCAGTCTTGAAAATTGCTGCGTCGGGTTATCATTAATTCATAAATCAACCATCATGAGGCCAAGGCATGATGTCCACTAGCGCAGAGACAAACGCCCCCGTTGCGTACCCATTGGTGCGCGTCAATTTATATATGGCTGAACACGTCATTAGGCTGATCGACAATGAAGCAATCCGCCGTGGTGTCAGCCGGTCAGAAATGATCCGGCGCGGGCTTGATCCGATGTTGGAAAAATTACGGGGTGCCAGGTGACAGACATTCAATTTGCAACACTTGTTGCTCTTATCGTGGCCATTGGTCCATTGTGGCTTTTGGGTATAATCCAATGGTCAATGTCTATTTATGACGAATATCATCGCCGCAGGGGATATTGGAAATAATACCAATTGTGACACGCGCAATCAGCGATGATAATTTAATTTGACCGCTTGAGCATAAAGCAGATTAAACGCGCGATCAGACAATTCAATGCGCACCGGCTGACCATTTGATCCAACGCCGGTAATCAAATATTGCTGGCCGTCATAACTTAAATTGGCTGTTTGAGCGGGCTTATAATCATCCATGGGGCGCTTCCAACCATGAATCGGGGAAACCTTCTCTGATTTCCATTGGCACAGGCCCGCTTGACGGTATCCGCCGCACATAACCGCTTGACGTGCATTTGTATGCCTCAAAGGCACAAGACGCCAACATTTGTTCGCGGCCCGTTGAATTTAGCTTTTTGCCGTTAATCCGGATAGATCGCACATAGTCAATTAATTCATTGGGCGTCTTAACCTGAATCACTTTAGCGCCTTTCTCATATCCGCAATGACCTCCGGATGGTCATTGATAAACTGCAATAGAAACGGGGATATTGCCCGAATAACCCGTTCCTCCTCTTTCATTGGCAATCCAACCATAGACGTGCGGAATATCGTGTGAAGTAATTCATGCAAGAATGTTTCAGCTCGCACTTGCTGTTCTAAATCTTGGTCAATCCTGATTGTGGATTTGTGATCCAGAAACACGCCTTGGGTGTCATCGTAAAAATCATATAGCTCTACTTTGATTTTTCGATACCCAACGCGGATTTCTGTTGGAAGTTTCATGCCGCCCACCGTACCCAATCAGATTGATTAACCGTCACTTGATCTTCGAGATAGACCGGCACTTGGAATGTCACCCCGCGCTTAGGATGGGTCCACCAAAGAGCTTGAATAGGCGACTGATACCGCGCGCGCAGGAATAGCCGCGCATATTCGTCATAACCTTTCAACGTTCCGTTTACGATCACGCCGGGCAGCGGCAAGTATTGATGCCAATGCCCCATAATGACGGTATCGAAATCCCGGCCAATTTGAGATTCGGAACCGTGCAGCTTCACGGTCCCGCGCAGGATCGGCCCTAATGCGCCAATGATTCCATCGCCGCCCTTAACCCCCAGCGCATCACCATGGGTTAAAAGATACCGATGCCCCGCCACGCAATAATGGGCATCCGTTTCCCCAGGAATATAAAACCGTACCCGGTCATCGCCCGCAAACCGCTGTTCAAGCCACGTATAAAGCAGCCATTCATAAGACGTGTGAACCCGTTGCTTTGACCTTGGCTTTTTGCCCATACGCCCATGATTGCCCACGACGCAAGGCACAAACACTTTGCCAAACCGCTCTGCCATGGTTTCAATGGCGCGAATCAATTGACCCATTAGCCAAACTAAAGTTGGCGCCGTCCGCATTTCATTGGTCTGGGTCAATTCATCGTGCAGGTCATCCCCGGAAATCATATCCCCGCCCAAATTGACTACAATACCGGGATATTCAGGGGATGATAAGTGATGGATGCACAAATCAACAATGCGCTCGACCAGCGATTTTATGCGCCGTTCGGCAATTTCAAGATTGAATTCATTGACCCCCGCCACTTCAATCCGGTCAACCCGCTCGCCCACATGCCAATCTGACCACATCGTACTAGGTACGCCAGGCGCCCCCGCCACACTGGTTGAATTAACAACCCAATCAGGAATAATGATCGGCAACCGGGACAGGTTGAATATTTCTTCCCTGATCCGTTCAGCGGATAGGCTTTCCCGGTGCGCCTCGGTCAATTGCTTTGTTAAAACATCAATCCGGTCTTTGAACTTGATCCGCTCGCGTTCGGCAAGTGGCGTTTGATCAAGCGCAATGCTAACCGGCTCTCCCGATATTTGTTCAAATGTGCCATCCGATTTTAACCGGAATCGCGGCTTTTCATTGGCAGCTTTCGGTATCTCTGACGCAACCAGACCTCGTTTAAACCCGGCATTACACCGCGTTTCGAATGTCCCGCGCGGGATTCCCTTGTCTCCCGTGGGCTGCATTTGCTTATCAAGAACCGACGCAAATTGCGACGCCATCAAATGCGTTTTATGCCGGGCATATAAATCCACAGCTTCTTGCAATGCCCATTGTGGAATTTTATGCCCGGCCATGGTTCACCTATGCCGCAACTTGAACTTTAACCGTCTCAGGCGGCAAATACCTTGCTCGCTCCTCATCGGTTAAGGTTGCAGGGTTTTTGCACGTGACTTCCAACGTCCCCAAATGAACCACTTGGAATGTCAAATCAACATCGCACCAGATTTGATACCCAGCTTTGCGAACCTTGCGACAGAAATTCAAATCTTCCGAAAAATACAAAAATTCTTTGCCGTCATGGCCCAAAGTGTAATTCTCGTTGATCCACTCCGCTAATGGCGTGCCATCCAAACTGTCCAAAACCTCTTGCGGCGGCACGTCCGTAAAATAATCTTTCAGCAAAGATTTGAACCCATCCAGCCGGGTTTCACCTTGCCAATGATAGGTTTCAAAATATGACGGCCATTGCGTCTTGCGGTACACATCACATTTGACCAGCAACAACCCGCCAGGCAGCAACAAAGCTTCCTGTAACCCGCCTTCCATAACCGATTGCGGGTTTTTAAAGGTCCCCAATGTTTCATAGGGCGGCACGCGCTTATTATAAGTCGCGCCCACAATGTCTTTCTTGTGGTTCAACAACCGAATAAGCGTATCCGGTGGAAACTTCATATCTGAATCCACCCACAGGATAAAATCGCATCCTGTATCCAAAGCTTTTTGAACCGTGGAGTTGCGGGAATGCGTAATCATCGAAGATTGAACATTGATAATGGCGGTATCAATCCCGGCCCGTGCCGAATAAGTCAGCAGCCCCGCCACATCAACCGCCGTTCCCGCTTCCCATGTCCGGCCAGATGGAATAGCAATACCCACCCGCAACGGACGCGGGATGGATTTTTTAATCTCAGCAATGTGCTTTTCAGCCGCCGCTTTGATTTGCAAATACTTGTCAGATGGCGCGTGATCCATCTTGGCCGACACTTGCTTGATCAATTCCGGATTGCGCAGGTGCTTAATCTTTTCATAGCAAAAGGCTTGGGCTTGCGGCAAACGTTCAAGCATGGCCCGGAACGCAGCCGTTTCTTTGCCGCCAAACGCCACTTCACCCAGAATAAACGCGTCTCGGCACCGAACAGGATGCGTTGCCTCAAAATAGCCAAGCCAAAATTCAAACTCAACCAAACCGTGAGTAAGCCCCTTGCCTTCGGGCATTAACACATCAAGATCAACCTCGATCAATTGGCCAAACACCGTGGCGATTTCATCCCACCACGTATCGCCAAACCAATTTGGAAACCCATTGGGCATGAAATACCCAAGTGTCTCATAGACCTTGCGAGGAATGACCGGCAGAGACGGAAACCCCTGATGCCCCGCATCCCGCAGGTGCATGACCCCAATCCCATTGACCAGTCCCTTGGCCGCATTAAAAATGCGATTGGGCCATTTGGCATCATCATCCAAAGTATAGTCATCGGCAAAAGCCATCAGATACTTACCTTGAGATTTTTCAGCCAAAGCATTGTAAACCGCTGCCAATGTCCCATGTCGCTCACCCAGCACGACGGACAATTGCCGACCGGGGATTTCAAGCGTGCCAAGCAATTCAACCGCTTCGGTATAAGTTGAATCGTCGTCGTCTAGTGCAATAAGCACTTCGACATTTGGCGGGATTTTGCGGTTAATCATCAAAGATGATACGGCGCGCAAAAGATTGCCGGGACGACCCCGCGACGGGATCAGGACAGAAATTTCAATGGTCATGCCAAAGCCCTTTTTAATTGCGATACGGAATAATCAAACCCGTCCCTTTGCGCATTAAGCGTTCTGTTTTTTCGCTCATTTCTTCATAGATGCCCGCCATAGCAAGCCAGTGCATTGACTTGCGCGAATGAGCCATGCCGCGCGCCAATGTGTGCAATTGCGCCAAATGATCCTTCATGCGCAGGAACAATTCGCGCTCGTTAATTTCAGAACCAATATGGTTCTGATATGCTTTCATCGTTGTTTCAGCCATGATTCAATTCCCCTGTTAAATGTCGGCTTGCCATCCTTATCCGTTTCAAAGCCCCTAAAGCCGGGCGCCCGGACACGCAGGACAGCTTGGTATGCTCGGACAGCCGACTTACCCGCCGGAAATGGCGCCCCACGAAACTCAAGCAGACAACTCACGCAGCTTGGCCAGCCGCGCATTCAAATCACTCAGCTTGGCCGCAGCTTCGGCCTCGCGCGCCTCAATTTCAGCCTCGCGCTCATCCAATGCTTTATGCGCCGCCAATATCTGATCCCTGGCGGTTTCAATGTTTTCTTCGTGGTCCTCGACCGCCATTTGATGATCCGCCGCGACCTTGGCTGCTTGCGCATTGAAGGCTTCTTGCGCTGCATTCAAATCAGCCTCGCGCTGATTCAAATCATTCTCGCGCGCGTCTAGCGCCGTTTTGCGCTGATCCAAATGCGCCCGGATGCCTTCTTGAACATCCGACAATTGGTCAATTTCCACCTTGCGCTGATCCAAGGCTTTTTCCTTGGCCACCACGTCCGTTTGAGCCTCATTGACTTCGGCCAGTAAAGCCGTGTTTTGCTCAATGGCATCTTTCAACGTGGCAATGACCTGCCCCGTGGTCGCGGAATCAGACAAAAGCACAATCAGACCTTCAAGTGTGCCAAGCCCCTTTAAGGTGCTTTCCATTGGCATGTTTAATCCACCAAACATTGTCCCGATCCTTATGTGTTAGAAATCACAGATACGGACGTTCCGCCGCCCGCTGGCACCGCAAAATATTCCGTTGAGTTTTGATACATCCGTGGAGACGTTGCCGCCGCAGCCACGTTGAAATCTACCGAGCAAGTGGCATCCGGATGCAGCCGCACCATGACCGTTTTGGGATTAAAGAACGCCGCGTAGGTCACGCCCGCCGTGATGGCCACCTTCTGCGTTGCCAAATACGGTTGATGACCAATCTGGCCAATCTGGTTTCCCACCATGCCCAATGACGAAAATTCAGTTACATAAAGATTGGCCATGGCCTAACCCCCGCTCAATTTGGCAAAAATAACGCGCCAATGATTGGGCATCGGATCAGAACCAACCACCGCCCATCCGGCAGCACCATGCGCGTTTAATCGTTGAGCCAATTCTTCCGGTGTCATCCGTGGGAAATCGACCACGTTATACTCGTATGTGTTCATTGACTGCCCCCGTTCCCAATGCCGTGCAGCATGGCTTGAACCGCGTTTTGCCCCCCGCCCACGTCAATATCCGATAGTGTTTTGGCCCCTTGAACCGCCGCCAGGCTGGCTTGCCCTTGTTGCTGCGCTTGCATCTGCGCCGCGCGTTGCTGACGCAATGCCGCAACCTTCTCAGGCGAATTAAGGATATGTTTGGGAATAAATAAATCATCCGCGTATTCGCGCATCCAGGCATCCCGATCCCAAATATCAGCGATGGACGGATCACCCGCTTGCATGTTCCCAGCCGTACCAGCAAACCGCTCAAGCGCGGACGTGGACGAGGCTTTTTGCGCCAAGGCCAACATGCCCACAAACTCAATTCCGATATTCACGCCCTGTAACGATTTGGGCAGCGGCGGCAGCAAACCCTTGCGTTGCATAATCGCAAACACCCGCTTAACCGCAGGTGCTAGGGCTTCATTCTGTAACCGCTCAATCACCGGACCCAGCACTTGCAGCTTTTCTTGTTGCCGTTGTGCAACTTCATAAGCGGTCATGTTCTTGTTCGATGCCGTTTCCAGCATCATGAACAGGTCATTAAAGAACCCCTCTTTGATCCGCTGTTGAATTGCGGCCAAGTCTTGCATCATGTGATCAATGTTGGGCTGAACCGTATAAATCGGTCGCATGCCCTTGCCATTGTCCAATTGATTCACATAAGTCACTTTGCCGGGCAGGATCGAGGAAGGCTCATTCTTCAAATCCATCGAAGCAAGCATTGGCGGACGCACCATTTTTTCAATGGCTTCCGCTTTGCGCATTGTCTCGACTTGCAACTGCATAATGTCCGGGAGCACGTCCATGCCCACCGAACGCCCATAAGCATCATTGGACGTTGTGGCCCAGCGTGGAGCGTAATGCGGTTGGTCTAAGAAGCCCCGCATGGATAGGGGATAAGCCCCACCGGCACCCCAGACCCAATAGACCTCGCGCCAGACAAAATCCCCATCCACGACGCCGACATTGCCGGAGCCATTAGGCGTCTTAATGGGAAAATTTGGCTCAATCGCATGCGCCACGGTCCGTTCGACTTCAAGCGAACCGCCCTTTTCCATCCACAGCTTTTGAATGTCAGACGGGCAATTCTCAATCCCAAACATTTCCACAATCGCGGAAACGGTCATAACAAATTGGCGATAAAGAGATTCAACCCGATTGGCCGATGACGAAGCCAAGAAATACTCACCGCAGCATGGCGTATAAGCACGGATCACATCTTCATCATCCTCGTAAAGAATGACCGGACCCGTCCCAAAGGTCACCAAATCTTCAAACATTTGGGCGCCAGCGTCATAGAAGTTCGACCGGCCCATGACCTCGTAAACGCGGTTCTCGCATTCTTCAAACCAATCAACTGCGTCATCATCCATATCTGAACGATCAAGCAGCCCAGGCTTTAATTTGAACCACGGGCGAGATGGAGACATTAAACCGCTCATCATACCAGCCGCACACTTACGCATGGCCAGCGTGCCCGTAGGATCGACAATCGCGTCATTAATAGGCGAGCCGCGCACCATGCTATTGGGTGTCGGCATTGCATTGTTAATAAAAATGCCCCGGCGCGGCAGGATATAGGTTTCAAGGATCGACCAATGCGACGCCCAGCTTTGCCGCCAGGATCGAAGCATGGCCAGCCGTGTCTCTAAATGCCCGCGCAGGATCAGCCAGTCATTGCCTTGCGTTACTTCGCGCACCGAAGCTTTGGCCGGTGTCATGGCTAATGCTTTTGGCCCGGCGCTTTCATACGCGACCTCGCGCGCCTTACGGCCCGGCTTGGAGCGTGTATCCGGACGGTCTGTAACCGCAGCGTCACTCATCCGAGCAGCGATGCCTTGGCCGTTGTCGCCGGTGTCGTTAAGCCACCAGCCCCGCCATCATTCTTGACAGTCCCGCTAAATCCCGCACCCGCCGCAGCAGCAGCTTTGCCCTTTTGTGAATTGCCAGCCTGATCGACATTTGCATTGGCCATAATTGGCGGCGCCGCAGCCGGTGGCACAGCAGGAATAACAGGAGCTTGAGGTGTCGGAGGTGACGAAAATAACGCGCCCAAAGGTCAATCCTCACGGTTAAGTGAGGCAAAATCTAAACCCGACGCATGGTCATTTGTGTTCTATGGGTGCGAATTGCACCCTATATGCCCCACGATTGGGGGCGGCAAAGCGGATATTTGGGTGCTATCGCTTGCCCCATGCAGAGGCGAGAGGATTGTAATCAACTTCATGTTTGTTTGGTCGCAACCCAGCGCGCACGCGGTAATCGTCAACCGGACGAAATGCGGCAATGTCAATCCCGCTCATAATCCCATACCGCATGCAGTCCATTAAATGGTCATTTTCTTTGACCACTTGCCCCTTATCGTCCCGGCGATAAATGCGATACTCGCTTAACGTATTTTGCAGCGTTTTAAATATTTTAAGCCGCCCCGTCGATAATCGCATCCAGGTCCGATATATGCCCGCTTCCCTCGCATTATTGGCCGTAATCAGCGTTAATCCTAATTGTTGATATTCCCATAACAATTGCTCGCCATCCTTTTGTGCTCGACCGCGTGACGCCGGATCAATAACCCCCGGTATCCACTCTCCGCGCGCCTTAATGGCTTGAGCGTGAGTCGATGGTTCAGCCTGCCCGCGATAATGTTCAGAATAAGCGTAAACCACGTCCGATTCGGTATCATGCGCAAACCACAATCCCGCCGTTCTATTCCATCCCACGTCCATGGCGTAAAAATGTTTCCAATGAGCGGGTATTTCGAACGGATCACAGGTCACGTCATCTTCCGGCACCGGATAAATGGCGCCCGATCCAAGGGCCGGAATGCCTTTGGTGCGCGCGTCCCGTTCATGCGGAGCATAAGACTTAATCATTTCCGCTTGCGCTTCCGCTGATATGTGCGGAACGTCTGCCCAGGAAACGAATGTAATGTATTTCGCCATTTCCGTTAGCCGTTTTGCAAAGCAACGGCCCAACGCTTGCCGCGAACAATGCGCCCAATTTGCGTTTGTTTTACCCCAAACATTTCACCTAATTGTCGTTGATAAAATTTGCCGCTTTTCCAAAGGCTTAATATCTTACGCACATCATCGACAGACAAGACGGCGTTATGATGCCGCTCACCCATCAAACTTGTCCCATGCTTTCGCTTGTCCAAATGATTTGACGACCGAGTATCCCATCTTAGATTTGAATAATGGTTATTCGATGGATCGCCGTCGATATGGCAAATTTCCGCCCCGTCAAACGGCTTTAACCCTATAAAAGCATACGCAACCAATTGATGAGCTTTTTTGTGGATCGACTTACCATCCTTACGCAAAATCACCATTGGATAGCCGTCAGATCGAATCCACATCTTCAATATTTTGCCAATGCGCGCGCCGGGAGCAGCCGTAACGCGACGAACAGCGCCCCATTCACTAACTTCATAATCCTCAAAACCAGGCACAATCCGCCATTCAGCAATCATGACTTAACCTCCCCTTCCAAACGCGCACCACCCGGCATGAATGAAAGAACCACAGCCGAAAGGCCGCGCAGCGGCGTGAACCCGCATATCACCAACCCGGACGGTTGACCGGGCACGGTCGAAAGCGTTCGAGTTAAGCCTTCCGAGTAAATGTCCAATGGCGGTTCTTCATCAAATTGCATAATGTCGATTTTGGCCGCTTGGAACGATTCACGCCCCTGATCATAGGATTTAAACAGCATCCGCGACACGCCGCCCGATAAATGCTTGACCGTCACGCTATCCACAGCATCCGGCACGCCCGGCCTTGGTGTCGCCTTGATGATATTGTCAGCCGGTATTAAACCCGTGCCATGGTCCCCGGTTGGCCCCAAATACGTCACTTGCAAGGATTCGCGGACGGCCTTGGTATCTTCGCCCGCCGCCCACATGGTCACAGGGCGATCAAACTTGCGCCCAACCCACCAATGGGGATACCAACCAGTTAAATGAAGGGCGCACTCATACGAACACCCAAACGTCTTTCCCGATCGGTTGCCGCCGACCAAAGCCCGCTCTTGATACGTGGCCCCAGCCGCAAAATGGGCCAAATGCTTAGGGTATAATTCGCGCCGCAATGGCCCGGTATCAGGATAAGCCCGGTAAAGCAGCGTCTTGCGGTAAATGTCATGCTCTAATTCGATAATGGCCTTAAGGCGCGCATAATCATCCACCGGCAGCGCTGCCAATTGTTCTGGCGTCAGCGCCGCAACTTCATCGAACAAAGCCACATTCGCCGCCTAACCGATGGTACAATGCTTTTACAGCCAGAAACGCCATAACCGGGCAATAGCCCGTTTCCCAATTCTGAACCGTGCGCGCGGTCACGTCTAATACCAAAGCCAATTCAGCACGCGATAGGCCCAATAATTCCCGATATTCAGCCAATCGAGCGGCAAAATTGACCTGTTTGGAAATATTTTCAGTAACCACCGCGCAAACTCCTCATTTTTAAGAAATAATTTCCATCAATGAACTTTTGACGGGGCAATCTCGCGCGCTTTCTTCATAATCATCATAGCATCGGCAACGCGCTCGTTTGGCGCCATTTCCTTAACGGTATGCTCAATCGACCCTTTGTGCTCATGCTCGTGCTTTTGAACGAACAATTTGAGATACTCGCCCAGCTTTGCCCAAGCGGTCACACGCGCCCCGTGTGACGAACCTTCACCTGTACGCCGAGCCTCGGTCAAAAGCCCGTCCAGCACCAAATCTGCCGTGATTTCAGCCGTTTTTATTTGCTTTGACACCAATTGAGCCACAGCCGCCTTCACCTGAGCATTCCCTAGCAAGCGCGGACCATTAACCTCTGCGCTTTTAGCCGAGTACCCAGCCCGGATAGCCGCTTGTGTCGCGTTTAAATCCTTAACGTATTCAAGAACAAAGCGTTGTTGCTTGGGGTTCAGGTCGCTCATGCGTTTATCTTGCCAAACAATGACTTAGCCAAACACTCGACAAAGATTGCAATGCTGATCCTATTAAAAAAATCCAACATGACAGGCGGCATGAAAACTTGGCCTTGGTGTTCAAAAGCGCGATTCATGGCGTTTGGCCTTTCAACAATGATTTGGCCAGTCTCTCCACCATTTCCGCCGCAGCCACGCCGTGGAAATACGCTTTGTTCCGACTATAGCCCGGCATAAACCGCGAATTGTAACGCCGGGATTCGTATTCAAATTGAGCGCGCAGGGCTTTTGAATACATTTCAACAATGTGCGGAGGCAATAAAACGCCCGATTGGTCGGTTATGTCGCCAATTGCAATCATCGCCACATTCCAAAAAACTCGCGGGATACAAACGCATCCATACCGTTTGGCCCCAGAATGTCGCTGCCCGTAACGGGTTCAACAGGCTTTGACGCCAATCCCGCCATTTCCAATATCGCATCCACAAATTCTTCCGCCAGTATATCAGACGGAGCAGCGGGTAATTCAACCACTCGTCCGTTATACGAGATGGTCACCGGCCCAATTTGCGGCATGTATTCCGGTTTGCTCATTGGCCATCCATCAAATTAATGGCGGAAATAATCGTGCCAGTTAAAAAGCACAACCATCCAACGGCATAGAACATCAACGCTATCATGGTCCGCCTCGCGCTTTTAATTTCCATCAATGACCGCAATTTCCAAGCCCAAACGCTCTCTTGAAAATTGATTTCAAAAAACAATCCAAGCATGCCCCCAAAAACAAATGGCACCCAAATCCGCCAGCCAGGCACATAACCGTTGACCACAGCCAGTATCGCGGGCGCAAAAAGCAAAAATTGCGCAAATCCAAATACTTTTAAAGCCGTTTGCCGTTTCATGGTCATGTATTTTCACCCGACGCAGCCAGCACCGACAAGCAAAAAACCATTACCCAAACCTCCGCCCGACAAATTCCGCATGCCGCTTAAATGACCGCTCCCGCTTCTTATCCAAAGGAAAATAAGCAATGGCAGCGTGATCCGCGCAATATGGCTTATTCGATAACTTTGCGTCTTGGCAGTAACGCCAAACATTATCTTGCGGCCCCGGATTGCCATAGACCCAGCAGCACCCGCACGGTTCTTTAACACCCTCACCGGCCACAACATCACCCCACGCCGGATCAATCGGCAGTGATTTAGATACCAAGCGCGGCTTCATTGGTTCAGTGACCAGCCTGGGCATCCGCAGCCCTTTAAACCCCATCACGCGCTTTGCATGTGCCTTGGCCTTTGGCTTTTGTTCGACCGGCTCCTGATCCGCCCCCTTGGCATTTGACAGCTTAAGCCCCAACCGCCGCAATTGCCCCATAACTGCATTGCGCGTGATATGCCATCCAGCCGCCTCCGAAGCAATTAAAGCAATCTGGCTGGACGATGCCCCAGGAGTTTTTTCCCAAGCCTCTCGAATGTATTTGCGCGAGTCCGAAATCTGAATGGCGTTTCTCATTTTGTTTCCCCAAAAAATCCCGGTCGCGCCGGTTTTTCACCGCGATAATCCCGCAGAATGTCCAACCAATCCAAAACCGTAATCCATGCCGACGCGCCGATGATAAGCACCCCCATCAGCCAAAGCGGGCTTGTGACAAACACCCACCACCAAAATGATAGGGTTTCCATCACGCCTCCGCCCTAAACATGGTCGCAACCTTGGCCCTGATGCGCTCGACCGATACCATGCGCTCGTCCCTACTCATTTCAACCGGCGCTGGATCACGCGGTGCCAAAAGCTTTTGAACCGCGCGCAATTCCGCTTGCTTGTCCTTCATTAGCTTCTCGCACCGGCTCCAAATGACCCCAACAACCGGAATAAACGTATCCGCCGACCGTATTTGCTCCCCGATCACTTGACGCAAAATCCGCTCAGGAACAGGCGCCAAAATCTTGACGTACAATTCCCCGTCAAAATTGGTCAGTGCCTTTGATCGAACCAGCCAAGTCATCATTTCGCCCGCAAAAGCCTTTCCGCAAGGTTGCAACGCATCAAACAAATCCCGGCTGTACCGGCTCAAGATCAAGTGTTGGTCCGCTGAAATGCCCACCGCTTGCCCCCGGCGCTCCACCATCCCCACCAACGGCGCTAGCGATGCTGGCAAGCGCGGCATCAAGGCTGGATTGCCGTTTTCCCTTTGATCCGCGCGCTCTAAAGCACCCTTCGATGAATGAGATTGCATCTATCGCCCCTTCCCGTTTTGCCGAACCCAAAACCTCAATCAAAGCCGCATCCCCATGAATGCCTCGCCATCGGCCAAGCACTGACCGGGCTTGAGGCTCTTTGACGCCCTTGGAAATTAAAAATTTTAGACCATCAGTAAAAACCAAAGTGGCCAAATCGGGCGGCTTGCCGCCAGTTACGCTAGTAACTGAATCCTCTATATTGGATATAGGATTAGGATAGCTTTCGTGGGGGTTAGCCACTTGGTTATCTTTGGGTTTGCTTTGGGTTTCATCTAGCAAACCCACTGGGTTATTTTTGGGTTTAGCTTTAGGCCTGCCACCGCCCGCCCCATTGGTTCGCGCCCGCTCTTGCCGTAGGATAGCAGCGGCCCATTCTTTCTCTAATCTCTTTTGACGCCACTTGCCGTCAGTCAAATCAAAAAACCTGACCAACACAGGACGTAGCTTTGTAAATCGCGCCAATGGCATCCGGCATATCCGCGCCATGGTTTCCGCGTCATCATCTAACGGCTCGCCATTGTTGCGCCATGTCGCATAAAGAATAAAATGATACGCTCCAAACAACTCAGCATCGCAATGCAGAGTATCGCCCAAAAGCGCATCCACAAACATTGGCATAACCGGCGCCTGGCTCATATCAACCCGCCTTCCGGTTACGCTTGCGCGTGCCGCGCAGGTGCATAATTGACGTGTGATCCCGATTTAATAATCGCCCCATTTGTGCGCACGACAACCCCAGCGGGGCCATCGCCATTACAGCAGCCCGACGAGCCGCAACCAATTCACGAAACCGAGCCTCGCCTTTAATTTCATCAATGGTAAACCCATGGGATTTAGCCACTTCTGCAATGACATACCGGCCACGCTCAAAACTGTTAATGTGCTCAGGAATAATCATGCGGCATCCCCAAATAAATTTGATTGCCGATCAACGGAATCCAAATACCGGCACGCCTGGCGCCAATAAGCCTCTTTCAGTTCCGTGCCAATAAACTTTCGGCCTAGCTTGAGAGACATATACCCCTCAGATCCAATCCCCATAAATGGGCTCAAAACCACATCCCCGGCATTGCTCCACATAATCAAGGCCCGCTCAATCACATCAAGCTGCAATGGACACAAATGGCGCTCATCATTATGTTCCCGCGCCATGTGGACGTTCAAAACATTGGATTGGTTGACAGTCATCCATACCGGGCTGGCCCATTCCTGCCATTGTTCAACGGGGAAATCTTCCGGCGTATGAGTGATAGGATCAGCATTCTCGCCCGGTTTCACAAACGTCAAAAGGTAATCGGGCATCCCGCCGCGACTTTTGGCGCTGTCTTTTTTTAGCTGCTTATAAAGCAAGCCGACATGCTTTGTACGGGTCATTTCCGTGACAGGGCATTTCCAGATCGTGCGCCGTGAATGCAAAATCCATCCTTCCGCCTCATGAGCACGAATAATTTGCCCGCTGAAATCCTTGATCCCAACCGCGCCATCTTTCCATTTAGTCATCGGGAGATCGGAGCAATGAACGGCAGTCAGCCGCCCAGGTTTGGTTACACGGAATTTTTCGCGCACCAAAAATTGATAATGGGCTGCAAATTCTTCATCAGTAGAATTGCCCATATCGGCGGCACTGGTCGAATAAACAAACAGCGATCCGAAAGGCGGCGAATAGACCGAAAAATCAATGCTTTCGCTCGGTAACTGGCTTATGACGCTAACGCAGTCTCCGTTGAACGCCGCAAACCGCTCGCCGTGGTATTCGTTGTCGCAGTCAACCATGATGGTAGTCTCCCTTTGTGTTTAGGTTCGTAAGCAATCTTTGTTTGTTGAGTAGTGGTAGCAGACCGAAGCATGGCGGCGCGCATGGCGGATTTCATCTTGCTGTGATCCATCGCCTTGCGGTCAATCACGCGTCCGATCTCGGATTCACCCTCTGCAACGATCAAGTGAACATTGACAGGTTTAGTCTGTCCAAACCGCCAGCAACGGCGGACGGCCTGATACCATGTCTCATAGGAATAGCCGCGACCGACAAACGCCATATCAGCGCAATGCGACCAATCTAAGCCATATCCAAGCATCGACGGCTTGCCGATCAGCACCTTGATATCGCCCGAAGCAAAAGCCTCTAGTCGGCTTTCCTTTTCATCAATGGATTGTGCCCCCCGAACCTCAACCGCAAAAGGCAAAGCCTTTTTAACGCTGTCGGCTTCATAATCGGTATCAACCCAAATGATCCACGGTTTATCTTGAGTGACGAAGCCGCCCAAAACATCCGTTCTAGCGGCAGCGGTTTGACGTTTCACGTCATGCAGATTGGTCGCTGATAGGGCCAGATGGGCAAATAGATCATTGCCATCGGTTTTAATTTCGGTTTGGGCCGCCTGATGCCGGATAATTTCCATCGGCGGCAGATCAAACCGCGAGTCAGTTTCCATGTCCCCCAGATCAGCCGGACGTTCAGCCATCCGGCACCAAGATGCCATCCAATCCCAAAATGAAATCTCAGCATGACCCTTAAGCCGCCACTCTTGGGAAGCGGTTGAAGTGTCATTGATAAAGAACCGGGATAGCATTTCATTTGCGGCCATGATTTCAAGAAATTCAGCATAATTGCCAATTTCCATGTGATCATTCGGGGCCGGTGTCGCGGTCGCTGTCAGCTTAAACCGATGACCCTTGAACGCATCAATCAACGCCCGCGTGGTTTTATTTGTAAATGATTTAAGAATTGACGCCTCATCAAGTGACACGGCACCAAAAGCATCAGGATCAATCTTATCCAAGCGGTCATAATTGCAAATGTTAATTCCTGGTCCAACATCTGACATTTCGCGGATTACGCGGGCCTCATAACCATACTTATCCGCCCGGCGCTTGGTTTGTTGCGCGACAGCTAACGGCGTCAGCAATAAACCGCGCCCGTTAGTCGCCTTCATGGCGTGGTACAAATACTCAAGCTGGATCTCGGTTTTGCCCATGCCAGTGTCTAAAAACAACCCAGCCGCGCCGACGCGCAAATTATGGTCAACGCATTCGCGCTGAAACGGAAACAAATGATCCGCTAACAACGCATCGCCCTTTAAGCCGCGCATAACCGCACGAGGCTGCTTGGACGCAAGAAAAGATTGATAATCACCGTTCATTTGGTGTCCCAGCATAAAATTTTGTGTCAACCGGCTCACCCTCGCCTATCCATTCCAGGCACTCGCTCCAATATTCATGGTGCGAAAGCCCATTGTTTCGACCCGTGCGCGCCCATTTGCCGGTGCCTATGGCCCAATCCACTTGAGACTTGGGAAAGTGGCGAAAATACCGGATTGCGGGCGCCGCACTCATCATGCCGCCGCCCTCACATCCATATATGCACCTATGAACTCTGCCGCTGCTTGCGGGACAATCGCGTTACCGAAGCCGCGCAACATACCCACTCGGTTGGGTAGCCCATCAACCAAGAGACAAATTCCGGGTTTAACTGGCCTGGCTTTTCCGTCGATCCCGACAATCCGTTCTGCATCGGCCCAATAATTGCCGCTTGAACGTTCAACGCTTGGCTGTTGCGTTCGAATTGTGACGGCCCCGCGTTGTTTTTGGCGTCGTTCGTTGTCGGCGTCGACCAATAAACCATAGACGGAAGCGTCATGCTCCCCGATCCGTATTTCTGGTTCGGTCCGCCCTTGTCGCCGTCTGTCGCTTTGGGCGTCGACCAAAGCGCCGGCACATGATCCTGCAAATTGACCTGGTGCCCCGATTGTATCCGGGCTGCCGCTTTGTCCGGGTCCGTATAGTCCCCGCCGCCCTTCTCGCGCACTTGCGGCGTCGCCCAAAGCGCCGTCGTCTGGCGCAACAACAAGCCCCCTTGTAAATTCGGTTGAAGCTGCGCGCCCGTCCCGTCGTTCGCCCGAGGCGTCGGCCAAAGTGCTTGGATCGTATTCTGTAGCGTCACTGTTGCTTTTGAGCCGTCCGGCCGGACCCCTGTCGGCGTCGTACCGGGAGGATTGCTTTGCCCGCCGCTCGGAGTTGTGGGCGTGGGCCACAAAGAACAATCGGTCGCGGCGGTGCGGCGCGCCGACGGCACAAGCCGGAATAATCGCCGCCCCAACGGCGTAATCAAGTCCTTCAAGATCATTGGCGACATTGTCGAGCCATGATTGACCAACCGCTGCCGCAACCTGTTCGCCAAACAGGTTTGAAGGTCGACACTCGCCGACGAGCCGAAACAATTCCGGCCAGAGGTGACGCTTGTCGTCGACCCCTTGCCGCTTTCCCGCGACACTGAAGGGCTGGCATGGTGGCGAGCCGGTCCAGACGGGACGGTCGACCGGCCATCCGGCAAGTCTAAGAGCCTCGGCCCATCCCCCGATTCCGGCGAAGAAATGGACTTGGTCGAATCCGACAAGGTCGGCGCCGGTGACGTCGCAAATAGATCGAATGTCGACGAATCCATCTGGAATCAATCCTTGTTTGATTAGCTCGCGCAACCAAGCAGCGGCAAACGGATCGTTTTCGTTGTAATAAGCCGTCATGCCGCCACCGCATCCAATTCAAATGCTTCGATGGTTACTTTGACCTTGGGCTTATCCGCCCAATGCCGCCGCACGGTCAGCCAAATGATTTGCTTGTCATCTTGGTACACAACGCCGTTAAGAGCATCGCAAACCGCCTTGGCGACATTATCCAGATCGACCCGATGAATCGGTGCAAACGTCCCTTTTAAAGCCGCATTGCGTTGACGTGCTGGCCAAGATTTAGGAGGCACGACAAACACATTGATGGTCGCCGCTATGGCATTGCCAACCGGATCATCTTTGAACACGGCGCGCGCCGCCCATTGAACGGCTTGCTCATATTCAACCGTCTTGGCGGGAGTATAAACATGACCCTGTTTGGTCATGCGCGGACGCTGTTTGCCGACCGGCTCCCCGCCAATTTCAAATGTCGCCAAGTGACGCATCAGGCCGCAACACGCTTTAATGCGGCTTCACCCAACGGAGTGGTGGCAAGCATGCCCAAAGCGTTCAAATACAATTCCAGCTTTGCTTCTTCTTCATCGCGCTGCGCTTTGTCTTTTTTGCGAAGCGCAATGACCTTGCGGATGATTTTGGTTTCAAACCCGTGAGCAGCCGCCTCCGCGTACACATCCTTAATGTCCCCAGCCAGCTCTGCCTTCTCGGTTTCAAGGCGCTCAATCCGCTCCACTATTGACTGCAATTGTCCGTTTGAAATTGTCATTCTCAATCTCCAAAAAGGCCAGGGCCAAAGCCCCGGCAAGTTGAGGGAGGTACGCCCGTGTGGGCCTGTTGAGCAGGTAAAAACCCGCAATTCTTAAAACTCAATCGCCAGTTAAATCGGAAAATACAGGTCCATCACTTTGTGACCCGTTCGAATGCACCAATGGCCGATCCGATTCAGCGCGGATGCCGTCAAAATCAGCCCGCGCTTGTAAAATGCGATCCGCCAATTGCGCATGTTCTTTCTGTAAATCATCCAATTCCCCTCGGATTCGTAGCATTGCCGTGTCGCCACAAGCTGGTTCAAACACAAACGCCACAAACCGATACCCAAATAAGCCGCTTAACCGCGAAATATGCTTTCCGCTTGGGTACTTGCCCTCAAGCCATTCCCGAACGGTGCGCTCATCACTATCAACCGCTCTCGCCACCTCTTTCACGGTATTGCGCGGATAGGCTTGGCGCAGCCAGAACGCCACGCGCGATCCCATTTCAGGAACGGCATCAACGCACGGCATTTTTTTGGTAACTTTCACTGTGTATTTGCTCATCGTTCCCTCGCATTTTAATGATGCAAGGACGGGAGCCAGATTGATGATTGAACGGGAATTGGAGCGTGACGACCTTGGCCGGAATGACACGCTCGACAATTGGGTAAAACTTGATATGGCGACAGGACTGGCCTTGATCGTCATTGGCTGCAAACTTATTAACCGGTCGGATCATCCCCAACCGATTGGCGAACAAGTTGCGGCCAATGACTGATCTAGCCAGCATTACGCACCTCATCATTTTGAGATTGCGGCAATGGCACCAAAAAAATGTCTGGCCTTAATTCGCACCGGGAAATACCGGTTGCCCTTTCAATGGCCAACGCATTTTCGGCTGAAATCTTGGTTGAACGATTAACCCATGCCCAAATGGACGGCTGTTTGACCCCAATGGCGCGGGCCAAGGCGTTTTGTCCACCGGCAATCTCTAATGCGCGTTGCAGCGCGGTTATAGGCGTGTTCATAGGTTTGTCTATATAGGCAAACCAAAGCCGCGTCAATAGTGGATGCTATTGGAAAAATGAGTTTTTTTAATTAATGTGCGGACATGGAAACTTTAGGTAAACGAGTGCGCGCCCGTCGCGCTGATTTAAAATTGTCTCAAGCGGAACTTGCCAGCCGCGTGGGCATATCTCAGCCGTCTTTATCAGCCATTGAAAATGACGAGACTCAAGGCACCACCAAAATATTAAAGCTGGCAGAAGTATTGGAATGTGACCCCAATTGGCTTTTGATGGGCAATAAACTAAAGTTTAGCGTCCCCAACAAACTTACAACTTATAAAAATAATCCTGTTGCAAACGAATCAGTTTTTACTACCATCAATATGGGCAAAAGAGACTTACCTATTAGAGGTCTGGCTCAAGGGGGTGATGGGGTGCTAACATTTGACCAAGACGCAATAGATTATACTTTTCGTCCATCTAATTTAGTCGGCATAGATGAAGCGTTTGCGCTTTATGTTACCGGCGACTCCATGGGCGAAGTCTTGATCCCAGGCACTTTGTTATTGGTTCACCCCAAACAAGAACCAAAAATTATGGATTTTGTCGTTATTGAAAAAATTGACCGATCCGTAATCGTTAAACGATTGGTTCGCAGATCGGCCAATAGCGTCACCTTGCGCGAATACGACCCGCCCAATGATTTTGTGCTTTCTCGCAGCGAAATTCGAATGATGTTGCGGGTTTGCGGGACGGCCATGGAATGAAACGGCTTGCCGCACTCTTTATACTAGGAGCATGCGCCAGCCCTCAGCTGGCCACACCCCAACAAAAAAACGAGGCAATCAAAACCTGGTTTGATTGCATGACTATAAAAGCCGTGCAATTCGACGACCACCAATCCGATGCCGGATCAATCGCTTTGGGCATTATGGGGCTTTGCCACACGGATTTTATGGAAAGCGTGCGTTTACAATTAACCGGCACATCCCCAGCCCTTCAAACCAATCTTAAGGCCAAGCTTTTAAACGATGAACTGCCAATGGCAACCAGCGTCGTTTTAACGGTGCGATCCCCTCAAAAACGCTAATTTGACGCCGGGCAAATTTTTGCAAATTTTCTCCATGCCCAAAATTATCGGTATTTCTATATTGCAATAAATTTGCCTATTGACCGTAAATATAGTTTGTCCTATAAATATTTCCGTCACCGGATGCACCCCCGGTGAAGCAGCGGCCCCGGTACAAACCCTCCTGCATCGAGCCGGGGCCGCTGACCACCACAAGGGAGATTTGATATGGCCCGCCTAACGTCAGAAATTGAGGTTAAATCTTGGGAAGTGTTCCAAACTAACTCCACCATTATGCTTACTGGTTACGACAACGCGGGCAGCGATGTTGTTACCGTCTACGCCACTGACAAAGAATTGGTTGCCTTGCGCGATGTGTTAATCGCTCGCTATCCGGTAATCACCGAAATTCGGGTTGCCGCATAATGCGCTACGAAACCCTATTCACGCTTAAAAGCGATGACATTGAAATCGAATACGAAATCAATGTTGATTACGAGCATAATGAAGCATACGGCGGCGGTTGGTCAGAACCCCGCGTGCCGGAGCATTGCGACATTATCAGAGTTACCGGCAGAGCATATCTGCAAGGCGGCAGAAACCCGATCATGGGCCAACCGTTTGATTTTATGCCCCTACTGTCAGCAAGCGCACTTCAAAGCCTAGCGGACGCTTGTTTAAACGATCACAACGGCATGATTGCGGACGCCATGGAAATGCGCGCTCTGGAACGCCGTGATGCAGCGGAGTAATTACTATGCTATTCACAATCCCTTTCCGTTCATGGACTGGCAAAGCCGCATTTGAGGTCGAGATCGCCGACGATGTTGAACCGCGCTTTCAAATGCGCGCTGCCTTGTCGGTTGTGATCGGCAAAGCCAAAGAAAAGGGCGAACGTGCCAATCTCAGCCGTGCCGATCTCAGCGGTGCCGATCTCAGCGGTGCCTATCTCAGCGGTGCCGATCT
>DAIOVR010000003.1:0-11063 GCA_036758905.1 Beijerinckiaceae bacterium
GGCGCATATTCGGTTTTGGCCAAATTCAAATAGCGTTCCAAATCCCGCTGCGCATTGGCAAGAATGGCTTCGTCTTGCGCTTTCTTGGCAAGTGTCTGATCATATTGGGCTTGATAGATCGTCGGATCGATCTTGGCCAAAATATCGCCGGCCTTGACATCCTGCCCATCGCGAAAGCTCAATTCAATCAATCGCCCGTCGACTTCGCTGCGAACGGTTACGGTATTAAATGCCTGCACGGTCCCGATGCTGTCGATATCAATCGGCATATCGCGTCGCTCAGCCTTGATGGCAAGTACGGGAACAGGGCCATCATCGGCTCCACTTCGTCTTGAGGCAGAGGGCGGCTGTGTCGGCGGCGTCATTACAAACCACCCGATCCCTCCAATGACAGCAATCAAAACGATCATGGTTAGTAGGGAAGACAAACGAAACTTCATGGCGTTGATACCGCTTGTGTTGGGGCGACAGCCCTTTGTCGAATGGCCGCGTCGGCTGTAACTTCAAAACCGCCACCCAAGGCTTGAACCATCGAGATAGCGGCTTGCAAGCGGGCGAGACGGGATTGAATAAGCGCTTCTTCGGCTTGAAATAAATTTTGCTGCACCGTTAAAAGCGTAACGATATCGATGGTTCCGGCGCGAAGCCTTTCTTCGCTGATCATATAAGCGCGCTTTGAAGCGTCGACGACAGCGGCTTGTAACTGTTCTTGGAGGCGGCTTTGCTTCACGGCGATAAGCGCATTCTCCACATCGCCAAAAGCCGAGACAATGGATTTGCGATAGGCGGCGATTAATTCGGCGCGCCGTCCACTCTGTTGGTTGAAACTTGCATCCAGTGCGCCGCCATCAAAAATGGGTGCAGCCATGCTGCCAAGCGCAGAGGCAAAAGCGGCATCGGGGCGGAGCATATTTTCAAGTGTGCGACTTTCATTGCCACCCTTCAGCGTTAAATCGAAGCTCGGCAGATAGGCGGCGCGGGCCGCTTCAACATTGGCTTCCGCTGTCCGCAGATCAGCCTCGGCCCGCGCGATATCAGGGCGCCTCAGCAAGAGCGTCGAGGGTATTCCGGCGGCTAAATCCGGCACGGTCAGAGGTTTCAGGCTAACCCCTTTGATCGTAAAGCCTTCCGGAGGGCGCCCCAGTAAAATGGCTAATTGGGTGCGGCTTTGGGCGACTTGTTGCTCCAAAGCGGGTACAGCGGCCTTTTGGCTCGCGACCACGCTTTCTTGTTCGGCAATATCAAGCGCCGATGCGGTGCCGACCGAAACGCGGGCCTTGATGGCATCCAAGATATGGCTCGCCAATGAAATGTTTTCTTGCTGCAGGGCGATCCGGTCTTTGGCCGCCATTATGCCGAAATAGGTATTTGCTGTTGAGGCGGCGATGCTGATGGCAAGCGCATCGCGGTCAAACCGGACAGCTTCGGCCGTGGCAAGTCCCGCGGCGTGTAAGGAGCGGTAGCGGCCCCAGGCGTCGATTGCGTAGCTCGCTGTAAGTCCTGCCCCAAATTGGTTGGAGACGGAAGTCGTGAACGGGCCCGTATCGCTCGAAAGCGTCCCGGGGCTCTGAGAGCGCTGCGCTGTGGCCGAGCCATCAAGGGTCGGAAAGAGGGATGATCGGGCGGCAGCGGCCTGCGCATCGGCCTCCGTGATCCTTGCCACAGCGCTGGCGAGATCGAGATTGTCCTCAACCGCGCTTCCGATCAAACGGTCGAGTTCGGACGAGCGAAACAGCTTCGGCCATTGCGCGTTGATGGTCGGGGCGGAGGGCGAGCCTTGCTCATAGGTCGCGGGTACTGAAACGCCGATATGGGCCTTATCGAGGCTCGGCATACAACCCGAAAGAACAGGTAAAATCCCCAGCCAAACCGCTGCCCTGCCCAATCGAGGCGAACCATATCCGCGCTTTAAGGGTTGATCGCTTGCAGTCACAGGGCACCTGGTTAGATAGGGCATCGGTCATCAGCCTTCCCATCCGGTCTAGTGCTTTGCGGCGGAAAGCAAAAGTTAAGTTTCAGTCATAAATCACAAAGGCCGGCCTTATCCCCCGCGGCCTGCCGGAGGAAAACGATCGCTCGGACGATTTGTTGCATGGCCCGGTGATGCAGGAGGCTGGCTCGCAATAGGCTATGCGACCAAGATAGGGGCGGTAAGTGTCGATTTTGTGCTATATTTCGCTTGAAAAGAAGCCTAATTGAAGCTCACTATAGAAAACATTTAGGAAAATGAGCAAAGCCGTGAAGCAAAAGAAGAAGCTGCTGAAGCACCTTGCCGAAGAAGTCTATTGCCGCCTCGGTGCATCGCCAACCCATGGGGTCGGCGTCTTCGCGATCCGCAATATTCCAAAAGGCATAGATCCGCTGCGAAGCCCCCTTCCTCGGAAAGAGTTGTCCTTCAAGAAAGAGGAACTAAAGGACCTGCCCAAAGGGGTTCGGAAACAGATCAAAATGTTCTGCTATTACGATGATAAGGAAGTGCTGATCCCGGTCGTTGGTCTGAATACGATGGATTTCTCCATCTTCCTCAACCATTCAAAGACCCCGAATATCCGGATCAAGAAAGCGGGTCACTACGAGACGTTGACCAAGATTAAAAACGGGGATGAGCTGGTCATGGATTATGACCAGAGCTTCGGCGAAGAACATTTCTTCTCTGATAAAGAGTAAGGAAATTGGCGCATGACAGCGCCAATTCTGAGCTCAGCTGACGCGATTGAATTTCTTGATCGGCTCGACATCCCGATAAACCTGATTCCAATGTTTGACATCAAAATCGGTATGGAGCGGCGACGTGTCGTCGAGTGCCAATGGATGATCGAGATCGGTGAGGGCTAAGGAATAAATGGGTTCGTAATCGGTGACGAACAATTCTTTGTAGCCATAATCGCCCACGGGGCCGAGATTATAATAGCGAAGATTGTTTTTATTGGCCCAGCGAATGGCAAGCAGGCAGGCATAGAGGCCTGGGGACTTGTTCTTATAGGTCCGGTTCCATTGGCAGAAGCTGCCATACAGCTGGTTGTATTCGGGTAGCAGGATCGAGACATCGGTCAAAACGAGTGTGCCATCCGTGTCGTGCACCTTGATCACCAAGACCTTCAGCTTTTGGCAGTAATCGATGAAGCCTTCGATCTCGCGATCATCAATATAGCAGTTCTCAAAATGCTGTCCGCCCATCTCGACCATCCGGTCGAAGGTGAGCTCGGTGCCGGGGATCACTTCTTCGGAATAGACGAAGTTCCGCCACATCTTATCGTATTCACGGAATTTGCGCGTGCGGCGTTCATCGTTCCAGAACGCGTCTGACTGCGTGTCGACCAGCCCGTATTGGTCGCCAATCGGCACGCCATAGGGACCTTCAGGCGGCAGCGCGTAAACAATAAACGGCTTCGGCACGTTTTTGAGCATCTCATCACTGACGTCGACATAGGGGCAGAGGGCGTCCCAGCGTGTCGTGTAATAAAGAATGTCGTTGTGATTGCTCTCGACGCAGAGATTTTCATCCGTCCAGCTTTGGAAACCAACACGCTTGATACTCATAGCGGTCCCTGTCGAATTCGTTTTTTTAAGCACGTTACTGCCTCGCTTTTTTAGCCGAACGCGTCGGCAAAGCTGCATGAGGAAGCTTGATCAATTCGAAGTAGTCAATATCCACCGCATGATTTTCTACTAAAAAATCACCGTTGGTCGTCTCAAGCTTCAAGATTTTTTGGGTAATCGAGTCCAGATGGGCCGATGCTTCGCTACCCTTATCCGCGAGTTGCGTGATGTAGGTCGGCATTAGCGGGCACTCATTGTCGAAGAAGAATTCGCGTGAGTGTGGATTGAACGAGAGCGGATAGAGGCTGCATGAAAATGGCTTCTCATCCCCCAAAGAGCAACCTTCGTTGCCGAGATGGGTACAATTGTCTTCAATGCAGATGCTGCCAAATTTCTTTTGCTCGGTGTCCGTCAACGTTACCTCGAGGGCAGGGTGCCCCTCCTCGACATTGCAACATCTGCGGCACTCAGCACAGTACTCAAAAAGCATGCTTACATTTCAATCGTTAGAGCCGATCCGTTCACAGCACGCGAACAACGCACTTCTAACGCATTTGCGCAGAATCGCAATCGCTTCGCAAGATGTAGTTCTGATGTAATTTCATTGGTTTGCAAAGGGCTATGATGAGATTAGACGAACGACGATATGATCGACGCTCCGCTTGGCTCCTTCGTGGAGCCTCTCGCCTCACTCAAATCCATGCGATGGGTGCTGGACCAAACAGCGCCTTTCATGGCAAAAGAGTTTGGAATCATAGAAAAATTTCATTTCTCGGGTAAGGAAAAAGAAGATGCCGGTGCGGATTGAATTGACACGATCAATGTTTGCCGATCACGAAACGTCGCTAGGGTCGATGGGTGAATTCAAGGTTTCAACTTTTCGCTATTCGACGGGGATAGAGGGACTTCGGATCGCGAATCAACGCGGCCATATCGATGTTTTGCCTTTCAAGGGTCAGCAGATTTGGCGCGCCGTGTTCGATGGTCGCGACCTCACAATGAAGTCGATGTTCGACGAACCGGTCGCTACCCAAACCTATTTGGAAACCTATGGCGCCTTCTTCATCCATTGCGGCATCAGCGGAATGGGTGCGCCAGGACCAGGTGATCGTCATCCGCTCCACGGCGAATTGCCCAATGCACCCTTTCAAAAAGCGTGGCTTGAATGGGATGAGGCTCATCAGAGCATAAAAATTATCGGCACCTATCACTATGCCGTTGCCTTCACCGTCCATTATCTTGCAACGGCGAGCATAACGATGGCGGCCAATGCAACGCTTCTCGATATCGAGCTCCATGTCGATAATCTGAAACAGACACCGATGGATCTCATGTATCTCGCGCATGCGAATTTCCGTCCCGTCGATCATGGCGAGATGGTTTACTCGGCGCCCTACACGGCAGAAGCGGTGCGTGTTCGCCAAGCCATTCCGGGTCACATTACGCCGAAGCCCGGCTATAAAGAGTTCATCGCCGAGCTCGCCAAAGAGCCGAAGCTGCATCATGTTTTAAAGCCCGGCATGGGCTTTGATCCCGAGATTGTCTTTACCATTGATATGCAAGCCGATAGCGATGGCTTTGCGCACGCCTTGCAAAAGCGCCCAGATGGTACGGCGGATTATATCCGCTATCAGCCTTCGCAAGCCGCAAAATGCATCCGTTGGATTTGTCGGACGCCGGATCAAGACGCCATCGGCATGGCTTTTCCGGCAACGGCCGAGACCGAAGGCTTCACGGCGGAGAAGGCAAAAGGCAATATGGTTGAACTCGCTGGCGGCAAGCGCTGGTCCGTTGCCATGCGTCTTGGTGCCCTGGGTCAAAAAGAAACAACCGACCTCGTTGCGCATCTCGCGCAACGCTGATGAAGGCGCGTCCGGAATGGTAGGCGTCGCACCGAGGCATCATGCCATCAGGGGCGGCAGACTAGTTTTCGAACGATAATGATTTTTAAAAATAGGGTGGACCAAATGAAATCGCATGCCAGAGTGGTTGTTGTCGGTGGTGGCGTGATGGGCGTAGGCCTGTTGTATCATCTGGCGCTTGAAGGCTGGTCAGACGTCGTCCTCATCGAGAAGGGCGAGCTGACCTCCGGCTCGACATGGCATGCGGCGGGTCAATGCCCGCATTTCAACTCCTCTCTTAATATGACCAAGGTGCATATGTATGGCACCGAGCTTTATCCCAAGCTCGAAGAACTCACGGGCCATGCCGTCAGCTGGCATGGCTGCGGCGGTTTGCGTCTTGCCTGCACGGATGAAGAGGTCAATTGGCTCAAGCAAGTCTATGGCGTCTCGAAGCTCGCGGGCTATGAAGCCCATATTATCGGACCCGAAGAGATTAAAAAGGTTCACCCCTTCTTGAATACCGATGGCGTGAAGGCCGCGTTCCACACGATCACCGACGGCCATGTGGCTCCTGCCGACATTACCAATGCGATGGCTGCGGGCGCCCGCAAGCTCGGCGCTGAAATTTACCGCCGTACGCTTGTCACGGATATCAAGCTGTTGCCCTCGGGCGAATGGGAAGTGATTACCGATCACGGCAATATTATCTGCGAGCACGTCGTCAATTCCGCAGGCTCTTATTGTGATGTGGTCGGCTCTTGGACCGGACATAATGTGCCGATCTCCAATATGCTGCATCATTATCTCATCACCGAGCCGGTCAAGGAGCTGATCGCGCTCGAGCGCGAATTGCCCGTTGTGCGCGATCCTTGGTCTCATGCCTATCTCCGCGAGGAGACGAATGGTGTGTTGATCGGCCCATATGAAACCGGCACCGCGCATGTCTGCTGGGATGGCAAGCCACCCGCATGGGATTTTGAAAGCGAATTGGTAACGCCAGAACTTGATCGCTTGATGCCCTATCTCGAACGCTGCATCGAACGCTTCCCACTGTTTGCTGAAGCCGGCGTCAAGAGTGTCATCTCGGGTGCGATCACGCATACACCGGACGGCACCTATCTTTCAGGTCCTGCACCGGGGCCGAAAAACTATTGGATGCATTGCGGTGCATCGATTGGCATCTGCCAAGGCGGCGGCGCTGGCAAATATCTCGCGCAATGGATGGTGCATGGTCAGGCCGAGATCAATATGCGCGAGTTTGATCCACGCCGCTTCGGTAATTGGGCGGACAAGGACTACACGGAAGAAGTCTCCATCGCCGATTATCACCACATGTATTATTGCTATAAGCCCGGCGAGCAGCACACGGTCGGTCGCGGCCTTCGCAAATCGTCGCTCTATGAGACGCTTAAGAATGAAGGCGCGCAGTTCAGCCAGATCTATGGTTGGGAGCGTCCGCGCTGGTACGATAAAAGCGGCAAGGGCGAGGTCTTCTCCTTTAAACGCTCGAATTGGTGGGAGGCGGTGAAGAGCGAATGCGAAGCCGTTCGCAACCGCGTGGGCCTCATGGATCTATCGACCTTCTCTAAATATGAAGTCTCGGGTCCAGATGCCTTTGCGTACCTCTCCCGCATCTGCGCCAACAAGATTCCGGCAAAGGTCGGCGGCGTTATGCTCGGCCATCTGTTGAATGCCAATGGCTTTATTGAATCGGAAATCACCGTTACCCGTTTAGCCGAAGATCATTTCTATGTGCTCTCGGCCGCGGTGGCGCAGCTGCATGATTTTGATCAGCTGAATTGGCGTGTAGAAAAAGGCGAGAAGGTCACCATTAAAGATGTGACGGATGATTATGGCGTGCTCGTTCTTGCAGGCCCTCATGCGCGCGAGACGCTCGCACCGCTCACCGATATCGATCTCACCAATGCGAGCTTCCGCTGGCTGACGGGTAAAGAAGCTAAGGTTGCTGGTGTGGCAGGCGTTCGACTCTTGCGCGTCAATTATGTTGGTGAACTTGGTTGGGAGCTGCATTGCCCAATGGCGGATATGCCAAAAGTGTTTGAAGCTTTGATGGTGTCCGGCAAAGCGCACGGTATCCAACTTTTCGGCACCTATGCGATGAATTCGCTGCGCATGGAAAAGGCCTATCGCGGTTGGGGCTCGGAACTCACCAATGAAGTCACAATGATCGAAGGCGCGATGGAACGCTTCGTCGATTTCAACAAGGACTTTATCGGCAAGCCCGGCACGCTCGCTTCCAAACAACAAGGCCCGCGCATCGAGCTTGTTTATCTCGAAGTCGAGGCGATTGATAATGATTGCTATGGCAATGAGCCGATCTATCACGATGGAAAAATCGTTGGCTTAACAACAGGCGGTGCCTATGGTCATGCAACGGGTAAATCGCTTAGCTTTGCCTATGTTGAGCCAGCCTTGGCCAAACCCGGAACCTCGTTTGAGATCATGATGATGGGCAATATGTGCAAAGCGCATGTCTTGGCCGATTGCGCATGGGACCCGAAAAACGAACGCTTGCGCGCTTAAGGATAAGTAGAGCATGGATGAATTACGCCAAGCTTACCCGGAGATAGAGCCCTATTTGACGGGTCGCCTCCGTGTATCAGACATCCATGAGCTTTATTTCGAAGAGAGCGGCAACCCGAATGGCAAACCCGTCGTGCTTTTGCATGGCGGGCCGGGCGGTGGTTCCAATCCCTTTATGCGGCGGCTTCATGATCCTTCAGCCTATCGCATCATTCTGTTTGATCAGCGGGGCTGCGGAAAATCGACGCCGCATGCCGAGTTGCGTGAAAACACGACATGGGATCTCGTTGCCGATATTGAACGGCTGCGCGAGCATCTGGGTATCGAGCGCTGGCAAGTCCTAGGTGGCTCATGGGGTTCGACGCTCGCTTTATCGTATGCACAGCTTTGCCCCAATCGGGTGACCGAGTTGGTGCTGCGCGGCATCTTCATGCTCCGCCGCGAAGAGCTGATGTGGTTTTATCAATCGGGCGCCCATTGGCTATTCCCCGATGCGTGGGAAGAGTATATCGCGCCCATCCCCGAAGATGAACGCGGCGATATAATCAACGCCTATTATAAACGTCTCACCTCACCCGACCGTGAGACACAGCTTCAAGCCGCGCGGGCGTGGAGCCAGTGGGAAGGCAAAACCATCTCCTTGCTGGCTGATCCCGCACGGGTCGCTTTGTTTGGCAGCGATGATTACGCACTGGCCTTTGCGCGTATCGAATGCCATTACTTTATCCATGGCGGCTTTTTTGATCGCGACGATCAACTCCTCGCCAATGTCGATAAAATCGCGTCGATCCCCGGCGCTATCATCCATGGCCGCTATGATGTCTGCACCCCGCTTAAAAACGCGTGGGATTTGCACAAAGCATGGCCCAAGGCAGACTTCCGCATCGTACCCGATGCCGGCCATGCCGGCACCGAACCCGGCACGCTGGACGCGATCCTTGAGGTTACCGACGGGTTTAGGTGACGGAGAAAAAGCGATAGACAGAAATACGCGAATAGCGTATTTTTGGGACTATGCTCTTTGAGTGGGATGACGCTAAAAGCAATCGAAATTTACGAGAGCGGCAACTTGATTTTGCTAGTGCTGCCTTGATTTTTGACGGCCCCGTTCAAACGGCCATCGATGACCGTAAGGACTATGGCGAAGAGCGCATCATTGCCATCGGTGAAGTAGACGGTGTTGTTTTAGTAGTGGTCTATACCGACCGGGGCGAGGTAAGGCGGATCATTTCGGCCCGCCATGCCAGTAAGAGGGAGCGTGAGATATGGCAAACATTCGTCAATCATTAGACGAAATTCGTGCGGCTAAGCGCGGCCGTCCTGCGTTGCAGCAAGCCACAGATGAGGCCATTGCCAACGCCATCGGCGAGGATTCTGATACAGCTCCGGAATTAACGCTGGATCAGATTATAGCGCCAAAAAATCTCCGTCGGCGATTAAACATGACGCAGGAACAGTTTGCAGAAGCGGTTGGTCTTCCGGTTGCGACCTTGCGCAATTGGGAGCAGGGCCGCAACAGTATTGACCCTGCAGGTAAATCCTTATTGATCCTGCTGGCGCGGGATCCAGAAGCGGCATTAGCCACGCTGGCTGCCGCACGGGCGGCCTAAGACTTTTTGAGGTGTTAGTTGTCGGCTTAGATTGCCGCCAACGGGAGGGACTAGGCATGGATTTTCAAATCTCCGATGAGATTGAACAGTATCGCAGTCGGATCGCGGCATTTGTCGATGCCCATATACTGCCGCTAGAAAGCGATCCGTCGGCCTATGATGGTCATGGAAATATAGCGCTCTCCCGCCTTGAACCTTTGCGTGCGCAAGCCCGCTCGGAAGGCCTCTGGTGCCTCCAATTAAAACCAGAGTCGGGCGGCAAAGGCTTGGGCAAAATTGGCATGGCCGTTTGCTATGAGGCCATGAACCGCTCGATTTTCGGGCCGGTCGTGTTTAATTCCTCGGCACCCGACGATGGCAATATGATGGTGCTTGAGGCGCTTGGCACGCTCGAGCAGAAGGCCGAATGGCTGGCGCCGATCGTAGAGGGCAAAGTCCGATCGGCATTTGCGATGACGGAACCCCATCCCGGTGGCGGCTCCGATCCGGGCATGATCCAGACACGCGCTGAAAAACGCGGATCAGATTACGTGATTACGGGCCACAAATGGTTTATTACGGGCGCCGAGGAGGCGAGCCATTTTATACTGATGGCGCGCACGTCGGATGATCCGCGTCATGGTCTGACGGCGTTTCTCTTTCATAAAGATCAGCCGGGCTGGGAAATTGTCCGCCGTATCGGCATTATGGGGCCAGAGGAACATGGCGGCCATTGCGAGTTGAAATTCGATGGCCTCGTTGTCAGCGAAGACAATATCCTCGGCGGCGTCGGGCGCGGTCTTAAAGTCACGCAAGTGCGGCTTGGCCCCGCACGTCTTACCCATTGCATGCGGTGGCTCGGTCTTTCAAAGCGTGCGGTCGAAATCGCGCGCGATTATGCATCGAAGCGTGAGGGCTTTGGGGTGAAATTATCCGAACGCGAGAGTGTCCAGATGATGCTGGGTGATATCGCGATGCGGATCGAGATTGGCCGCTTGCTCGTGATGAAAGCCGCATGGGCGCTTGATCAAGGCTCTTTCGCGCGCAAAGAAATCTCGATGGCCAAAATGCATGTCGCTAAAGTGCTGCATGATGCAGCCGATACCGCGATCCAGATCAATGGCGCGCGCGGCTATTCAACCGATACGGTGCTTGAATGGATTTATCGGTACGCGCGTCAGGCCCGTCTCGTCGATGGTGCGGACGAGGTACATAAAATGGTGCTGCATCGCTTCTTGGCCGATGAAGGCGATGGCTTTTGGCAATGGCCCGTTGAGGCAAAATAATGTCGCTTGATTTTGAAACCGCAGCGCTTGATGCCTTTGTGCGCGAGCGGTTCTCGGTGCCTTTGTTAAATGTCGAGCGCATTGGTGGCGGCCAATCCAATCCTACTTATTTTGTAACAACGGGAGCTGCGCGCTTCGTATTACGCAAGCAACCCAATGGCCCTATTTTGAAAGGCGCGCATGCGGTTGATCGCGAATATCGCGTGCTCGCAGCCTTGGCTAAAACCGATATTCCGGTCCCGCATCCTGTGCTGTTTGAA
>DAIOVR010000003.1:11163-24912 GCA_036758905.1 Beijerinckiaceae bacterium
CCAACCAATGACATTCCCGCGCTTGATCGTCTCATCAAGCGTCTGACCGATCAACGCCCGAAGGATGATGGACGTCTGGCAATAGCCCATGGCGATTACCGGATGGGTAATCTGATGTTCCATCCGACTGAGCCGCGCGTAATAGGTATTTTGGATTGGGAATTGGCTACATTGGGTCATCCGCTTGCCGATTTGGGTTTTGCCGCGATGGCCTGGCAAAGTAGACCGAATGAATATGGTGGTATCGCCGGACTTGATCTTGAAGCGCTTGGCATTCCGTCCGAGGCCGAATTCGTGGCGCATTATCGGGCTCACGCGCCTGATAGCCCTCCGCTTTTACCGTTTCACATCGCTTTCGCCTTTTTTCGGTTTGCCGTGATTTTTGTCGGCATTGCTGATCGGGCAAGGCAGGGCAATGCGGCGGGCGGAAACGCCCATGAAATTGCCCCGTTAGCCGCGCGATTTGCCGAAATAGGCCTAAAAGTCATGGGCGGCTAATACGTCCTGCGACGATCTGACCTGCACTAACAATGGTTGCCTATTGGGCGCTGACACGACACATTGCGCCGCATCAATCACCGATGAAATCGGATCAGGGAGCAGACCATGACCAAACGTATTCTCTTTACAGGCGGCACCGGCAAGGCAGGGCGTCACGTGATGCCATGGCTGAAAGCCAAAGGGTACGACATTCTCAACTTCGATTTGAAGCCATTCGATCATCCCGGCATTTCGAATCTCGTCGGCGATATCACCGATAGCGGTCAGGTGTTCAACGCGATGACCACGCATTTCAATTTTGACGGGTTGAACGCAGGCAAGGCACCATCACCGGTAGATGCCGTTGTGCATTTCGCCGCCGTGCCGCGCATTCTCATCAATCCTGACAATGAAACCTTCCGCGTCAATGTCATGGGTACTTATAATGTCATTGAAGCCGCGATGAAGCTTGGTATCCGCAAAGTCATCGTCGCCTCGTCCGAGACGACCTATGGTGTGTGCTTTGCCGAAGGCGATAAGGATTTCCATTCCTTCCCGCTCGATGAAAGCTATGATGTCGACCCGATGGACAGCTATGGCCATTCGAAAGTGGTCAATGAGCTGACCTCGCGCACTTTTGCCATGCGTTACAAGGCCGATATTTACGCGCTGCGTATCGGCAATGTCATCGAGCCGCATGAATACACGATGTTCCCGCCCTTCTTGAAGGATCCGATGTCGCGCAAGCGCAACGCATGGGCCTATATCGACGCGCGCGATTTGGCGCAGATCGTTCATCTCGGCTTGCAAAAGGACGGCTTGGGCTTCCAGGTGTTCAACGCGGTCAATGATACCATCACCGCTGAACTACCAACCGCCGAATTCTTGAAAAAATACTGCCCCAATACGCCGATCACCCGTCCGATGGGCGAGTTTGAAGCGCCGCTCTCCAACAAGAAAACCCGCGAAGTCTTAGGCTTCAAGGAAGAGCATCCTTGGCGCGATGAAGTGAAGAAGCTCGGTTAATCCACCATCACTGCCTCGGCCGCGTGTTTTGCGGCCGAGCGCAACGGCTTTTCTTCCATGAAAAGCAACGCGACGAATGAAATTCCAAAGCCGATCGCAGTCGCTAAAAACATCACGAAAAAGCGATCCCCCGCCTCGCTGGCATTGCCCGGTGTGATCTCTCCGGCATTGAGCAAGATCGTGCCAAAGACCGCGACCAGCAATGCGCTTCCAAGCTGACGGAAGAAATTCATCGCGCCCGTTGCCGTTCCCAATTGATGCGCCTTCACCGCATTCTGGATCGCAACCGTTGTTGTCGGCAATACGGTACCAAGCCCGATGGCGATGACCGTGAATAGGGCTTCCAACTCGACAATCGTCATCCGGTTTTGAAAGAAAGCGATGCACAGCGCTGCAATCGCCGCAACGAAAGTTCCGCCCAGCGGCAGGCGCTTGTAATGCGTGATGCGACCCATTGTCTGTCCGGCCATGGTGGCTCCGACAACGGTGCCGACCATAAACGGAATAAGAGCAAGCCCTGAATCCGCAGCACTCATATTGCGTGCTGTTTCAAAATAGACGGGCATAAAGATCGTTGTCGCCACATAGGTGCCCATGCTGAAAAGCGCCGCCGTCGTCGCACTCGCCACAACGGGATTGGCTAAAATTTCAATCGGGATCAATGGCTCTTCAGCCGCGCGAATACGCATGACGAACAAGACCCATAACACAAGCGAAGCGCCGAGCATGCTCAGGATGGTTGGTGAGAGCCAAGCTGCGCGGCTTCCGCCCTGATCAAGCGCCAACATCAAACTCACCGTTGCAAGAACGATGAGAACGGCACCCGGTATATCAAGCTTATGCGGCCGATGATGGATGGGTAAAAGCTTCAGCGTATTCGTCGTCATCGCCCATGCCACAAGGCCAATCGGTAAATTGATCCAGAAGATCAAAGACCAATGCAAATGTTCGGTCAGAAAGCCGCCCAGCATCGGCCCCATCAAACTTGCCAAGAGATAGACGCTCGCAAAAAAGATCTGATATTTGCCGCGTTCTTTCGGCGCGACAATATCGGCAATGATGGTTTGGGAAAGCGAGATCAAACCGCCGCCGCCAAGGCCTTGCAACCCGCGCGCCAGAATGAGCGCCAACATGGTAGGCGCCAATGCGCAGGCGATTGAGCCGATCACGAAAATCACAATCGCCGCCAACATCGTCACGCGACGGCCATGGATATCGCTGATCTTGCCATAAAGCGGCGTCACGGCGGTTGTGGCTAAGAGATAAAGACTCGCCACCCACGAGATCGAATTAAAATCGCCAAGTTCACGCGCAATGGTCGGCAGTGCGGCCGCAATAATCGTTTGATCCAGCGCGCCCAAAAACATGGCGATCATGGTTCCTGTCAAAATGGTCCAAATGGTTTTCGAAGGCAGTTGCGTTTGCGACATGGGAACTTTCAAAAAAATGAAACAGTGACGAAAGATCAGCCGGAAGCCGATCAATATTTATTTAAAGCGCTGCACGTCAATTAGGTAGGTTGCCAGCGTTGAACTTCGCAATTCTGCATCCAGTGGCCCGTCAGCGCATGGAAAAACGTGCCATGCCCAATCACCGCGACCTTGGTTGTCGGATGTTCGGTCAGCCAACCGCGGAAGGCGCTAACGCGCTTTTCAAACACGGAGAGCGGCTCGGTAACAAAAGGCGCCTTCGAGCCGGGCTCATTGTGCCACCACACCTCGTCGAGATGGTCAAACTCAAGCGCCGGAAAATCTTCTTTCAATTCGGCGGGCGAACGGCCGACATCGCAACTGCTCTCTAACCGCTCGCGATGGCGGCAGGTGATATAAAAGGGCAGGCTACGGCCACCAAAAATGCCCAAGCCCGTCTGAATGGCGCGCGTCAAAGGCGAGGTAATCACGAGATCGACATGCTCATCCGCCAAAATCTGCCGCGTGGCTGCCGCTTGCTTCTCGCCAAGCTCGGTTAATCGCGCATCGAAATGACCGGGATCCTGCCCCGTCTTCTCGTAATGTGCGTTGAAAGTGGATTGGCCGTGCCGGATCAGAAGAATCGATTTCACAGGTTTTACTCACGTCGATAAGGCTGGATAGATGATTTTCTCCCACAGGGGAATCGCTTTCTATCCATTATGTCGCAGACAGACTTCTAGACGAGAAGCTTGCTACATCGCACTCTATGCAGAATGATGACGAAGATACGGCCAAACAGCAAAAAGGGTTCACTATGGCGAGCGATGACTTAATCCACTCTTCGGCAGTTTCACTCGTCAACCGTCTGACGAAGGGCGAGATTACCCCACTCGATTTGCTGGATGCACTAGAGCCCCGCATTGCCGAGGTCGATCCTCAGGTCAATGCGTTGCCGATCCTTTGCTTTGATCGCGCGCGAGACCATGCCAAGCGCCTGATGGCAAAACCTGCCAATGAACGTGGCTTGTTGCAGGGCATGCCGGTGGCCATCAAAGATTTGTCGAATGTCGCAGGCGTGCGCTCCACCCAAGGCTCTCCCATCTTTGCCGATCTTATTCCGGATGCTTCTGATGTGATGGTCGAGCATATCGAGGCCGAGGGCGGTATTGTTTATGCCAAGTCGAACACACCGGAATTTGGCGCAGGCGCTAACACGTTCAACGAAGTCTTCGGCGCGACACTTAACCCTTACGATACGCGACTATCGGCGGCAGGCTCGTCAGGTGGTGCAGCGGTGGCACTCGCCACCGGCATGGCATGGCTTGCGCAAGGCTCGGATATGGGCGGTAGTCTGCGCAATCCCGCGAGCTTCAATAATATTGTAGGTCTTCGCCCGACGCCCGGGCGCGTTGCCTATACCCGTGGTGGTCGGCTTGATTCAAGCCTAGGCGTTGAAGGTCCGATGGCCCGGAATGTTGAAGATTTAGCCCTCTTTTTAGATGCGATGAGCGGAGATGATCCGCGCGATCCGATATCAAAACCAAGGCCTGCGATCCCGTTTCTCACCTCCACCCGCAGCGGCAAAAAGCCCAAGCGCGTGGCCTATTCGCCCGATTTAGGCGGCATCACGCCGGTTGATCCTGAAGTGGTGGCGATCACCCGCAAGGCCGCCGAGCAATGGGCCAAAGAAGGCGTTGTTGTTGAAGAAGCGCATCCCGATGTGCATGACGCGTACGAGATTTTTCAAACGATCCGTGCGGAAGGATTTGCCATCGGCATGGCGGGATTGCTGCGCGATCATCGCGATCAATTAAAACCGGAAGTCATCTGGAACATTGAAAAAGGGTTAGCGCTTAGCGTTGCCGATATCGCCAAAGCCGAAAGTGCGCGCACTGCTTTGATGGAACGCGTTGCCAGTTTCTTCCAAACCTATGATTGCTTGCTATGTCCTGCCACCATTACACCGCCATTCCCGGTGGGTGAGCGTTATCTCAAACAGTGCAATGGTGTTACGTTCAAAACCTATGTGGATTGGCTTTTGATTGTGGGCGTTGCAACCATGGCAGGTTGCCCCGCTTTGTCATTGCCTTGTGGCTTTACACAATCGGGATTGCCTGTCGGCTTGCAAATGATTGCGCCATCCAATGGTGACGCATCACTTTTAACATCAGCCTATCATCTTGAATCAGTGCTAGGGCTTGATACCGTCACGCCGATTAAGCCAAGGGTGAGATCCTGAAGCAGTCACGTATTTTAAGGCGGACAGATAATAGCCGTTAGCTGCGGGATTAGCGGGTCAGGCAGCGTTATCGTCGTTTTAAACGCGGCCGTGCCGCATAGTGCGGGCACAGCTTCATCGTGATCGAAGATAAAAGCGATGCCGCGTTTTTTAACATCCTGATCACTCAGCCAAGGTGAGTGGCTTAAATCGACGCCAATCATCACATCGGGCCGCACCTTTTGTCCAATGGCCGCAAGGCCTGCAACAAAGGGTGTGCCGCCAATAATGGCAAGCGGTTGATCGGTTCGCTCTTTCCATAAGCGATCGACCGTGTTGGAGATTTCAAGCATCGGCCAATAGCTGCGTAAAGGCTTATCGGCATAAGGGTGAATGGCCTGAACGATAAAGCCGACGCCAACGAAAAAGATCAAAGCGAGTGCCGCCATCATCGCGCGGTTAAGCTGTGGCAAAGACCATTTCCCGCCTAATTCCATCACAATCCAAAGGCCGAGCGGATTGAACATCGGCATCGCCCACATGTCTTTGGCCGATGATCCGCTCAGCATAAAAAGCGTGAAGACGAGAAGGATGGGACTGAAAACGATGATGCGTAAAAATATTAAATCATCGCGCGTTTTCGGAAGCTGTTCGGCTTTTAGCAGGCCGCGAATACCCACAATGGCCAGAATGACGATCATCGGTAAATGATCCGCCACTTGCGCTGCCATAAAAACAAGCGGTGCGGAAGTAGGGCCAGTTGAGCTTCGTTCAAGCGCATAAGCAAAGGGCTCAAAATCATGCTGAATGAGCCAGATGAGATGCGGTGAAAAAACGGCGATTGCGAGTGCCATGCTCACATAGGGCTTCGCAGTTTTAAACATCGCTCGGGTCTGCTTTTCAAAAAGCGAAAATGAAAAGAGAACCATCAAGAGAATTGCGAAAGTGTATTTGCCGTAAAGACCAAACCCGCCCAACGCACCAAGCCCTAACCAGAGCACCCAGGAGTGAGGCTTTTGTCTTAAATGGGCGTAGAGCAAAGCACCCGCAGACCATAGCGGCAGTTGAATGACATTGTGGTTAAATTCGAGCGTCGGCACCGTAAAATAATAGGCGCCCGCCATTAAGATCGTACCTGCCGCAGCCCTTATTGGGTCCATCAGCAAACGGCCAAGCTGGTAGATCAACCAATAGGTCAAGGCAACGCAAAGTTGCCCAACAAGATAGGGGCCTAAAATCACATTATGGGTGAACAGAACAGAGATCTCGATGAGCCATGCCGGCAGAGGCGGATGCTTATAGGTTCCGATCAGCCAATGGGGCGCCCATACCAAACCTTCAACAACATCAAGCGGAGGTGCGGCGCTGAAAGCATAGGGAATGATCACCAAAATAAAACATTGAAAGGCAATCAAGGCGCCAATCAACCTACCAGGTGTTGATACACTCCGTGCATTCATTCGATCAGTTCGCCTAATTTTGACCATCTGCTTTTTAACAGATTTTCTGCGACTGGCCATCTCAATACGCCATTTATGCGGTTGGCAGGGTCGGTTTGAGAATAAAACAACCCGTAAAATGTATCGGTAAAATGGCAACGACCTTTAAAAGGCCCCGGTTTATTCACGAATTATTCTAATTTTAGCGATAGGCCATCCATCATTACGCCGCATAACGGCTTTTGAGGGTGATGCTCACGCGAATGGCCAATCCATCCGACCATCGATGTGCTGAAGGATCTGGCTCAGCCCTCGTTTGCGGCTGCTGTGCAATGCCTGTCTCGCGCCGTCAGTTCGCGGCCGGAATAGCTGCGACCGCTGTCGGAGGCTTCGCTGCTTCGTGGAGTGGGGATGCATCAGCCACTGAGGGCTTGCTTGAACCTCGGCTTACGCTGAAAACCCCGCAAGATGGTCGGCGTACCGTGGCGCTTACCCTCGATGCCTGCCCCGGTGGTTTCGACGCTAAAATCATTGCCGCCTTGGTCGAATGGCGGGTGCCTGCAACCCTTTTTGTTACGGGCGCATGGATGCATTCCAACCCCGCAGGGCTTGCGGCCCTATTGGCCCATCCCGATCTCTTTGCCTTCGGCAATCATGGCGCGCATCACGTGCCTGCTATATTGGGGGAGCGCCGGATTTTTGGCTTACGTGTGGCCGGAGATCTGCAATCGATCCGCGACGAAGTCGGCCGTGGCGAAGAAGCCATCATGGCGGCAACAGGCGCAAAACCTGTTTGGTATCGCGGCGCCACTGCGCTTTATAGTCCCGCCGCCGTGCCTGCAATTGAAGGCATGGGCTTTTCCATTGCAGGCTATTCGCTGAATGCCGATATGGGCGCTTCGCTTCCCGCCGAGGCGGTAACGTATCGGATGCGGCAAGCCAAAGACGGCGATGTTATCATCGCCCACACCAACCAACCCAATCGCCCAAGCGGAGCCGGCGTCATCGCAGGCGTCCGCGCACTGCTCGATCAGGATGTCCGTTTTGTCAGGCTCGATGCGCTGACGCAGAGCGTGGCGAGTATGTAGCGCTCCTTAAAATTATCCTCATGGCGAGCCGATGCAAAGCATCGTGTCGAACCATCGCTGCGCTTTCAAAAAAACCATCAACTGGGTTGCTTCGCTCCCGCTCGCAATGACGGTAATCATTGTATCATGAACTCCCAAACTATTATGGTAGGTCCTGTGCCTGCCATAAGCGACCCTTGATTTGCGTTGCAAAATTTAGTACTAAATTGTATGGTCGGGCGATTTAAAAATTCTCTGACGGCGACAATCTACGAAGGCAAGCTACTCAAGGGCATCCATCTTGAAGTGGCCAAGCAGTCGAAGAAGAAAATTGCTCTGATTGTCACCGCTACGCGGCTGGACGATTTACGGGTTCCACCTGGTAATCGTCTCGAAAAATTAGAAGGTGATCGAAAAGGTCAATATTCTATTCGCGTCAATGACCAATACCGGATTTGCTTTGTGTGGCGAGAAGGCAAAGCCGAGGAAATCGAATGGTGCGACTATCACGGATAAAAGTGGATTTTGTTATCGCGTTGGAAATTGGAGTTTACATATGGCCCGCATAAACCCCCAGCCGCATCCCGGTGAAATCTTGATGACCGAGTTTTTGGAACCCATGGGAATTACGGTTTACGCTCTATCAAAAGCCATTTTTGTACCGCGGAGCCGAATTCATCACATCTGCAAGGGTGAGCATAACATCACCCCCGCTATCGCTGCCCGTCTTGGTAAATATTTTAATGTCGACCCAAAATGGTTTTTAAATATGCAGGCGGCCTATGACGCCGAACAAATCGAGGACCAGCTCTCGGAAGAGCTGGCGCAGATCGTACCTTATGATGCGCGCACCTATGGCAAGCGTGCAAAGACCATGAAGGAAGCTGTTTGACGAGACAAATGCGAACCGGTCCTCACCCACGCTTCGGGGGAATGACGCCCTTCTTCAATATAAAGCAGCCATAGAAACGCGTCTCGCCCGTTTGAATGACGCAATAGGATTTCTTCGCGCGCTCATAAAAAGCCATGCGTTCAATCGTGCCCATCGGCATGCTTTTTTTCTCAGCCCGGTCGATCTCGCGTTGCACTTCTTCCTGCACCTTCGGGATGTCGTTGGGTGCGCCGACAATTTCCATGCGCTCGGCTGGATGGTCGACAAAGCTGTCGAGCGGCATCACCGAGAGGATCGCGCGGATGGCTTCCGCCGCCGTCGTATTGTCAATCCGGAGCAAGCGGCCAAGCTTGGTTTCGCGCGCCACCGAGTCGGCGGGGAAGTTCGTATCCGCGATCACGAGGTCGTCGCCATGGCCCATGGCGCGCAGCGCGTAGAGTACATCCGCATTCAGCAATGGATTAATATTTTTAAGCACCTCAAAGCCTCCCTTATTCACCTCAAGCACTGGATTATTTATCGCAAATGCCGATCTTGTTAGCTCAATTGACCCTATTCTCCGTAGGGAATCCAGATATTTTTAATCTCAACCGCATGGCTTAAAAACACCGTGCCTTCCGCCGCTTTCGGATCATACCAATCGGTCTCAAGTCCTTGATCCACCAGCGTTCTTTTTAAATTTCCGATGGAAGATTTTTCAACTTGAGCCGATAATTCCGGCGATCCGAAGGCCCAGACGGCATCCACATCATCATGCTCGGCCAAAACCTTCCCAAGACTGAGGGAATTGCCCGTCACAATATTGATGACGCCTGCAGGAATGTCTGAAGTTTCAAGGACTTGGTAGAGGTCAGTGGCGACAAGCGGGTGGCGCTCGCTCGGCACCACGACCACACAATTCCCCATCGCCACCAAAGGTGCCACCAGGCTGATAAAGCCCAAAAGTGGCGCCTCATTGGGGCAAATTATCCCAGCGATTCCAATGGGTTCCTTCATCGCAAGCGCTACACCGCGCATCGGCGGCGCGTGAACCGTACCCTCATATTTATCGGCCCATGCGGCATAGGTGAACAGGCGACGGATCGAGGTTTCGACTTCTTTTCGAGCAATTGTCTTGGAGGCGCCCGTCATTTTGGCAATGGTTTGAGCAAATTCATCGCTCCGAGCCGATAAATTTTCAGCCCAATAGTATAAAATCTGCGCCCGATTGTGGGCGGATACTTTGCCCCAGCCCTCAGCACTTCGTGCGGCTGCCACTGCATTGCGAATATCTTTGCGGTTACCTTCGCCAACCTCGCCCAATACTTCGCCTTTGGGCGACAGCACGGGGCGTACATAATTTCCATCGGGCCGGACCTGTTTCCCGCCGACAAAAAGCTTAGCCGTACGATCAATCTCCGGGAACTCAAATCCATCTTGTTTTTCAATGGCTTGAGGCAATTCCGGAAGCGGCTTCCGGGGCGCTCTTTTGGCCCAAGCGGTAGGTTTTAGATAGGCATAAGCCCCTTCCTTGCCCCCCTCACGTCCAAAGCCCGACTCGCGATATCCGCCAAATCCAACCGAGGCATCAAACAGATTGGTCGCATTGATCCAGACCACTCCGGCCTTTAATTTAGGAGCAATATCAAGGGCTAAGCCAATGGTTTCGCTCCAAACACTGGCAGCCAATCCATAGCGCGAATTATTGGCCAACATGACCGCTTCATCGGGCGTTCTGAAGGTCATTGACACCAAAACAGGCCCAAAAATCTCCTCAACCGCTACCGTTGACGAAGGAAACACATTGGTCAAAAGCGTTGGCGGGTAAAAACTCCCCGAAGCGGGCAGGGTGCCTGATGGTTGATAAAGCTCAGCGCCCTCCGAAACTCCCTTTTCGACCAGTTTTTTGATCCGCTCCAGCTGAACAGGGGCAATAATGGCCCCCATATCGATGGTTTTATCGAGTGGATCGCCAATCCGAAGCGTTTCCATCCGGCGCTTTAATTTGGCAATAAACCGCTCAGAAATGCCTTCCTGAAGCAATAAACGCGACCCGGCGCAGCAAACTTGCCCCTGATTGAACCAAATCGCGTCAACAACGCCCTCGATCGCCCCATCAAGATCGGCATCGTCAAACACGATAAAGGGCGATTTGCCGCCCAGCTCCAAAGTGAGCGATTTTCCGGTTCCAGCTGTCCGTTCCCGTAAGATACGGCCAACTTCGGTCGAGCCAGTAAAAGCGATTTTATCGATACCCGAATGATCAACGAGAACCGCGCCCGTTGCCCCGACACCCGTGACGATATTCAAAACGCCATCGGGTAACCCCGCTTTATGGGCCAATTCGGCGAATAAAAGCGCTGTTAAAGGGGTAAATTCGGCAGGTTTAAGCACAACCGTATTGCCGAAGGCCAAAGCCGGCGCGATTTTCCATGCCAACATGAGCAGCGGGAAATTCCACGGAATAATCTGCCCCACCACGCCAATAGGAGAATGATCCGGAAATTCACTCTCCTGAATCTGCGCCCAACCCGCATGGTGGTAAAAGTGCCGTGCCACCAAAGGCAGATCAATATCCCGCGTTTCGCGAATGGGTTTACCATTATCTAGCGCTTCAAGCACCGCAAAGAGGCGACTATGCCGTTGAAGCATACGCGCCAACGCATAAAGATGCCGCGCCCGGCCTGGCCCGCCCAATTTTTGCCAAGGAGCTAATGCCGCTTTTGCGGCCTTAACCGCCAAATCGACATCCTCAGACGAGCCTTGAGCAATTTTCCCGAGCTTATTTCCGCTTCCCGGCTCAAACGTCTCAAAATAGTGCCCTGAATGGGGGGCATGCCATTTGCCGGCAATGAAATGGCCAAATCCATCGCTGTGGGTCTTAAGCCAAGCCCGGACTTCCTTATCGGCCTCGGGCGCGGATCCATAACCCATCGTATCGAAATAATGCGCAACACTCATCAAATTAGCCCACAGAATGCCGATTATAGGCCGAATAGCGGCCTGTCACATGGTGTTCTAGCTGCCGCTCGATATCGGCCAGGAGGCTAGAGGCGCCTACCCGGAATAAATCAGGTTCAAGCCATTCCCGCCCAAGCTCTTCTTTCATCAAAAACTGATAATTTAGTACATCTTTGGCCGCACTTATGCCGCCAGCAGGCTTAAAACCGACCTTTATCCCCGTCCGTTCGTGATAGTCGCGGATCATCCGGAGCATGACCAGCGAAACCGGAAGGGTGGCATTGGAGGCTTCTTTTCCGGTCGACGTTTTAATGAAGTCCGCGCCAGCCATCATGCAAACCATCGATGCTTTCGCGACATTTCGAAGCGTTTTGATGTCGCCCGTCGCCAAAATGGCCTTAACATGAGCTTTTCCGCAGGCCTGCCGGAAATCCCGCATTTCATCATAGAGCGCCTTCCAGTTACCCGTCAGAACGTGCTCGCGAGTGATTACAATATCGATTTCTTGGGCGCCGTCCTTAACGGAGGCTTCAATTTCCCGAAGTTTCACGTCGTGGGGGACAAGCCCCGCCGGAAATCCCGTGGAAACCGCCGCAACGGGTATTCCCGAGTCCCCTAGCGCCTCAACTGCCGTGCCCACATAGCGATGATAGACGCAGATTGCGCCCGTTCGAATGGTTCGATCACCCATTCCGAGTTTTCCAAGAATATCCTCGCGAACGGGACGCAACGCCTTTGCGCATAAGCGTTTAACCCGCCCCTCAGTATCGTCGCCAGCCAGCGTTGTAAGGTCGATACAGGTTATGGCTTTAAGCAACCAAGCTGCCTGCGCATCATTTTTAACGGTTCTCCGTCCGGGCAATGTTCCGGAGCGGCGTTCGACGGCTGATAGATTAATACGAATATCGTCTATCCAACCAACATCAAACGCTCGCGGCGCATTACGCGCCTGTCCGTCGCCCACCTTTTCATATCCCGTTTGAAGCGAAACTAAGCTTGTCATTCTCAAATTGGTAAGGTTGCCGGCACTGCCTGTCAAATAATCTTAAAAGATGTCAGTTCTGACTTGCCTGAACCCTGTAGCTTCGACGATTATCTGGTAAAATAAAATTGCTGATCTTAGGAGGAACGCGTGCCTGATTTTCCAATTATCGATTCTCATGTCCATCTCTACGATGTCACAAAGCTGCGTTACTCATGGATGTCTGGTGTGCCTCAATTGGCTCATACGACGGGAATGGCCGAATTTGATCAAGCACGAACATCGGTTGCCGTTGAGCAGTTGGTTTTTGTTGAAGTTGATGTTGACCCCGGGCTTCATCTCGACGAAGCACGCTTCGTAGCTGGTTTAGCCGAAAAAGATAAACGGATCGGTGCCATTGTTGCGCACGCCCCAATACACAAAGGTAAATCAGTAGAAGACGATCTCATAGCCCTGAAAGCAATCCCGGGCGTCAAAGGTGTCCGTCGATTAATTCAACAAGAGCCTGATCCAACGACTATTTTGAATCCAGAGTTTATCGATGGCGTCAGATTACTAAAAAAATATGATCTTAGTTTTGATGTCTGCATTAAGCACTACCAATTGGCTTACGCAATCGAACTGATTAAGCGCTGCCCCGATGTATCTTTCATATTTGACCATATAGGCAAGCCTGATATTCGGAATTCTATTGTTGAGCCCTGGAACAGCCAGATGCGGGAACTGGCAAAATTGCCGAATGTTGTCTGTAAGATGTCCGGTGTCGTGACCGAGGCCGATCATAAGTCTTGGACCCGAGAGCAGCTCCGTCCCTATATTGAGCATACAATCGATGTGTTTGGCTTTAATCGCGTCATGTTTGGTAGCGATTGGACGGTGTCTACACTTGCTCTAAATTATCCTACCTGGGTTGATATTCTCGATGAAATATTGAGTAAAGCAAGCCAAGACGAAAAGAAGAGCTTTTGGCGTGATACGGCCATTAAAGCTTACAAACTTTCTTGAGAGATAAGGCCGCCATTTCTGGCGGCCTTTAAATAGTCAAACCGTCATACGATCATCAACTGTCATAACGCCGGGTACGCTCCATGCCGCTTTCTCAACAATTTCCCGCTCGCGCCAATCATGTACTTTTCCTTCAAGCCTAACACTTGAATCTGTCACTACTACCCTGATTGAATTAGCTTCAACTTCGGCGCTACGCTTAAGTGCTTCCTCAATCCTCTTTTTAATGTCAGACGCCTGTACGTGGGCCTTAATCGAAATAAGATTGGTTATCCCCGTTACGCCTGT
>DAIOVR010000003.1:25012-40998 GCA_036758905.1 Beijerinckiaceae bacterium
GTCATCTTTTCGGCATAACTCGATACAAAGCCCGAAAGTGTTACAACACCATCTTTCGCTGCAATACCGATATTGGATGCGTCAATTGCTGGCTCGAATTCTAATTCATCGATGACCAATTGCCTGAGATCGCTATCATTCATGATTTAAGCTCCTGCTGTTAGAAAATTTCAGAACAAGAACGAAACATCTAAGCCTTCTCAATTAATTGTCGTTGCGGATTATCAATTCGTATCCAGAAATCAGCCAAGCACAAATTCTCCTGGTGCAGGACCAATTATAGGAAATCCTTTTAACGGATTTCCCAAAGCAGGTGGATCTGTTTCATTTGGTGACATCTGTTTGAGCCACAAGGTCCATTCCGGCCACCATGATCCGATTTTATAATCGGCCACCTCCAGCCAAGTGTCCGGATCAATATACGTCCCCGACGCCGCTTGCGTTTTAACCCGGTAATACCGACCTGCATGCCCTGGCTCGGATACAATCCCCGCATTATGCCCGCCATTCGTCAATACAAAGGTTAATTCCTTTTCGGTTAACAAATGTAATTTGAATACAGACCGCCAAGGTGCGACATGGTCCCATTCAGTTCCAACTAAAAAAATTGGAGTAGTGATTGCCCTGAGCGTAATAGGGTGCTCGTCTACAATCATTGCCCCTTCAGCTAATCGATTTTCTAAATAGAGCTGACGGAGATATTCTGAATGCATCCGATAAGGCATGCGCGTTGAATCATCGGACCATAACATAATATCTAACGGCTTTTCACGTTCGCCCATTGCATAGCTCTTGATCAGGCGAGACCAGATTAGGTCATTTGACCTCAGAATATGGAAGGCACCGGACATTTCTTCAGCCTTCAGGTAACCCTGCATCCACATCATATCTTCAATCAAGGCAAGTTGACTATCATTGATAAATAGACGGAGTTCACCGGCGTCATGGAAATCAACCTGTGAAGCGAATAGACTCAGTGTTTCTAGCCGGTCATCGCCATCACGGGCCATAGCCGAAGCCGCGATGGCTAATAATGTGCCACCCAGACAATATCCTGTACCGTGTACTCTTTTTGCGCCTGTTATCTTAATGGCGGCTTCTATCGCTGCCATAACGCCCAAGATTCGATAATCATCAAGGCCAATATCTCGGTCTTCTGGGTCCGGATTTTTCCAAGATACCATGAAAACGGTAAAGCCTTGATCTAATAGATAGGCGACAAGAGAGTTTTGTTTTGACAAGTCCAATATGTAATATTTCATTATCCAAGCAGGAACGATCACAATCGGCGTTTTCTGTACTTTTGGTGTTGTTGGAGAATATTGAATAATTTCTGCAATATTAGTTTTGGCAATAACGGCACCTTTTGATGTGGCCACCTTGATACCAATTGAGGATTTTTGAGCTTGTCGCGACTTCTCTTTTGCAAGTGCTGACGTTACCACGTCATCAACTGCATTAAGCCATCCATTAAAGAGGTTAAGACCATTTGTTTCAATTGTTCTCTTTACAATATCTGGGTTTGTCAGAAATCCGTTTGTTGGCGAAAAGATATCAAGATATTGGCGCATTAAGAAGGTAAGCAATGCTTGGTGTCTTCTGCTTACGCCATGTATTTTAAAGGCATCATCCCACGACCTCTCAAAAGAGCGAAAATTTCGAACAATCAAAGAGTATGGGGGCCTATTCCAGTTTGCTGAAATAAAGCGTCTGTCGAGATTTTCTGCTGGCATATTTTTCGGCTGCTCTGACCAGTCCCCAATTGCGCTTTCGACTTGCCGTATAACATCTATCGAAAAATTCCGTGCCAACTCTGCTTGCCGACCAGGCGAGGTCATTAAATGACTAGCCCAGTCGAACCAAGCGAGTCCTAATCCGATAAGAGAAACACCGCTCGTTAAGCGCGCTGTTCCGGCATGTAAAAGGCGATCAATATCGGTGCTCTGATTGAGCGTTAGACTATCAAGCAGTCTTGAAGACATTATTTTACCCAGTTCAAGCGCATGCGCCAATCTGGTTTAAGTCCGTCAAGCTTCTTTTTCTGCTCATCCGTCAGAGTTGTATAAAATGCCTCCAACTGAGGTTTAATGCTGTGAATGGCTGCTATCATCGCTGCGAGGTGTGATTCCGCGACGGTCAAACGCTCGATTGGCGACCACGGTCCTTCATGCGGCTTTTCACAGAGGCTGACAAGGTCATCTTGAGCCTTTTCAAAGGCCGTGCTGAGCTCATCTTCTTTTACTTTTTGAGCTGCTGTTGGAGTGACTGTTTTATCGATAAGTGCCATAAAATGCTTGATATTTTTTTTGCCATCGTCACCGCAAAAATGCGCCGACATACCCCAGCCGAACCAATTATGGGTTGGACCTGCCCACATCATGCCATGACCCGGACCCCATCCAGGTGCTTCAGCGGCATGTGCCGGTAACTCAAGGAAGAGAAAAGATAGAGCGCTAGCGGCTAAATAAGCGATCGATGCTTTTTTAAACGACATCATCGGATTCTCCTAAATAAAGGGATGATCTAATTTATCGAACTTTTTTCAGGAGACTTTGATCCGTGTCATTTGTAAGGACTGTTGCTCATATCAATGGAACTGTAGCTTCTTCCGATCATTGATTCAGTATTCGTCCTTTTTTTGGTTGGAGCTGAACATGAGTGAAACAAAGCAGATCCGTAAAGGGTCAGAAGATTGGTCGGAGGGAGAAAATCTTTCTGTTCCGGTCGACGAGGGTATGCCGGACATCAATCCAGAAAAGATTTGCTTTATCATCCTGAAATCGCGCGAATTGGCTATGGAGGATACTGATATTGAGGCTGATGCGTCGAATGAAACGGATGATGGCTTTTCGAGCATATTGACACATGATGGCCAGGCGCCAACGGAAGCTGAATTATTGGGCTTTATAGATGCCATGGACGAAGACGAGCAAAATGCGATTGTTGCTATGATGTGGATCGGGCGAGGCGATTATGATTCTTCTGATTGGAAACTGGCGGTGGCGGAGGCTCGTGCTAGGCGTTCGGGCCCGGTAAGTAAATATCTTTTGGGCACCCCGCTTTTGTCGGACTATTTGGAAACCGCCCTTTCGGAATTTGGCGAGTCGTGTGAAGATTTTGATAAAGATCGAATTTAATTTTTCTTATTGGGGCTTGTCATGACGATTCACTTCGATGCATTGATTCGAAATGGTCCAATGCTACTTCGGAAGTTCAGATGGCGTCTAAGTACTCGATTTCTACCCAAGCCCTCGTGGCTGGAAGTTTAGCCGGCATTGTCGGGTTTACCAGTTCCTTTGTTATCGTTCTTCATGGCTTACAAGCCGCAGGGGCATCGCCTGCCGAGTCGACATCGGGTGTAATGGCTCTTGCGATAGCTATGGGTCTTGGCGGCATTATCTTGAGCCTTATCTCGCGGATGCCCATTAGCGTTGCTTGGTCAACGCCGGGTGCCGCGCTCCTGACAACGACAGGATTCATTGAAGGCGGATATGCCGGGGCGGTGGGCGCTTTCCTTATTTCTTCGATCTTACTCATTTTAGCTGGAGTTTTTAGGCCCCTTGGTAGAGCCGTATCGTCTATTCCGGCTCCTTTATCGAATGCCATGTTAGCCGGAATATTGTTGCATCTTTGTTTGGCGCCGGTTCATGCAGTTGCAGAAAGTCCTGTGATTGGCCTTCTGATTGTATTGGTTTGGGCCATAATGGCCCGATTTAATAGGTTATTGGCGGTACCAACAGCCTTAGTAGGCGTTATTTTTGTTATGGGAATGACAAAGGGAGGCGCATTGTTCTCGTCAATGGACTACTTTGCTACCCCGATCTTCATTATGCCTGCCTTCTCGGTTTCAGCCCTTTTGAGTGTTGCGTTTCCTCTTTTTATTGTAACGATGGCATCCCAAAATATTCCTGGAATTGCTGTTTTAGCGGCAAATGGCTTCAAGCCTGCGCCTGGACCGCTCTTCACCGTGACCGGCATTTTGTCTTTTGTTTCAAATTTTCTTGGGGGGCATGCCGTTAATTTAGCAGCGATAACGGCGGCGATGTGTGCCGGCCCCGACGCTCATGAAGACACAAAAAGGCGCTATTGGGCCGGAGTTGCATCAGGAGTAATCTATATCCTATTGGGCATATTTGCCGGAGCGGCGACCTCGATCATCGGTGTATCGCCGCCGATTTACATTGAAGCTGTTGCGGGCCTAGCCCTTATTGGTGCGTTTTCAACGGCGCTATTTTCTGCTCTATCCGACAGTGAGTTTAGGGAGCCCGCCGCGATTACCTTTCTCGTTTCTGCCTCTGGCATCACAATTTTTGGGGTTGGGAGTGCATTTTGGGGCCTAATTGCAGGGGGGGTCATGATTTTGCTCCGCTATAAAGGCAGGGCTGCTTAGCCAAGATTGGCGGCAGGTGGGGTTTTCCTTTCCGCCTGGAGCAGGTTATGCTCCATTGGACGTTTATGGTTTAGCGGATAATTACTGGAGACTTTCATGACTGCCTTGCCTAATTCTCTCGCCGCACGCGATATTGAATATTATTTCCATCCCGTAACAAATGCGCGACGGCATGAGCAGGTTGGCCCAATGATCATTTCAAAGGGCAAAGGCGTCTACGTCTATGATGATATGGGCAAAGAATATATTGAGGCTATGGCCGGCCTATGGAGCGTTGCTGTAGGCTTTGGCGAGGATCGGCTGGTTCAAGCAGCCACTCGCCAGATGAGTGAGCTACCGTTCTATCATTCGTTTTCGCATAAATCACATCCAACCGCGATAGCTCTGGCTGAGCGCATAGTTAAAATGTCTCCCGGCAATATGGGTAAGGCCCACTTTGTGAATTCCGGTTCAGAGGCGAATGATACCGTCGTTAAGATGATCTGGTTCTATAACAATGCCAGGGGCAAGCCTGAAAAGAAAAAGATTATCTCGCGTATCAAGGCCTATCACGGCATTACTATGATGTCGGCGAGCTTGACGGGCTTGCCAAATAATCACCGTGATTTCGACCTTCCTTTCCCTCAAATCAAACACGTCTCTTGCCCGCACCATTATCGCTTTGCTGAAGCTGGTGAGTCTGAAGAGGACTTCGCAACGCGTCTTGCGAAGGAATTTGAAGATAAGATTTTGGCTGAAGGGCCAGAAACAGTCGCTGCCTTTATTGGCGAACCTGTCATGGGCGCTGGCGGCGTCTTTATTCCGCCCCGGACCTATTGGACAAAAATGCAGGAAGTTTGCCGGAAATACGACATCCTGATTGTGGTTGACGAGGTAATCAATGGCTTTGGGCGTACCGGAAATGTCTGGGGTTCCGATACCTACGGCATTAAACCTGATTTTATGATTTGCTCGAAGCAAATCACGTCATCTTATGTACCATTGGCATCGATTACGTTTACCAATGAGATCTATAATGTCATTGCGGACAATACTGCAAAAATCGGAACCTTTGCACATGGCTTTACGACCGCAGGTCATCCGCTTGCGATGGCCGTCGCCATGGAAAATTTAGATATTATTGAAGAACGGAATTTGATGGGTCGGGTCAATGAACTTAGTCCACATTTCCTAGAGCGGTTACACAGTTTCAAAGATCACCCACTTGTTGGTGAAACGCGTGGCGTCGGATTGATTGGCGCGATTGAACTTGTCGCAGACAAAAAGACCAAAGCGGGATTTGAAAAGCCCGGCGCGACCGGATTAAAACTGGCCGAATTGGGTCATGAAGAAGGCGTGATCTTCCGGCCAATCGGAGATATCTTAGCTTTCTGCCCACCTCTCATTATAACGGATAAGCAAATTGACGATATTTTTGACGGTTTTGGTCGGGCGTTAGACCGACTTACCGTATAAAATTATCGTGAAAATAATATAGGAATTCGATTATGAGTGGTAACGGAAAAATTGCGATGATTACGGGCGCGGGCTCCGGCATTGGCCGATCGGTCGCGCTTGCGATGATGAAAGAAGGCTACAGCGTTGTATTAGCAGGCCGCCGTCAGGACGCGCTCGATGAAACGGCAGCTTTAGGTTCAAGCTACGGCGTACAGACGCTTGCCCTGTCAACTGATCTTTCCGATCCAGGTGCTGTGCATCGTCTTTTTGAGAAAACAAAAGAAAGATTTGGGCGCCTTGATATTTTGTTTAACAATGCTGGTACGAATGCGCCGCCTATAAACCTTGAGGATATTACTTTCGAGCAATGGCAAACCGTACTTGGTGCCAATTTGACAGCTGCGTTTTTATGCACGCAAGAGGCCTTCAAGATTATGAAGGATCAAAATCCTCGTGGCGGTCGAATTATTAATAATGGCTCCATTTCAGCTCAAACGCCGCGGCCGAACTCGGCTCCCTACACTGCGACGAAACATGCAATTTCCGGACTGACAAAATCGACTTCCCTAGATGGCCGGAAATACGACATTGCTTGTGGTCAGATCGACATTGGAAACGCAGCAACCAATATGACCCAAAAAATGAGCACGGGTGTCCTTCAGGCAAATTTAACCGTCGCACCGGAGCCAACGATGGATGTGAGCAATGTCGCAAGCGCCGTTGTCTTCATGTCAAGTCTGCCATTAGACGCCAATGTTTCAACGATTACCGTTATGGCAACAAAGATGCCACTCGCTGGTCGCGGCTAATGGTTTGTAGACTATTCGCTAATATCCCGCCCCGATAAAATTTCCAGTCGGGTCGGGCGCTCTTAATCAGAATAGCCTGGGAAATTGCTGCCCGTGAAATAAGCCCCGAGATTTCGTGATGGATATCTTTGACAATGAGGGCTTGATCATTGCACCCTTCGAAAATCGTTAATGCCTTTTCGAGGGGGTCATTCTCGTAAACAGAATGCTCAGGCCGGCTCATCAAAGCAGAGATTTGAGTTCCATCATCATGTGACGCAAGCGCCAGAAGCAACATATCGCGTGTTATTGTTCCTATTTCTGGGCCTGCTTGATCAATAACCAAAAATTCATTTTCGGTTGAGCCCAATAAATGATCGATCGCTTTTCGGATTGTGTCGCTGGGGTGTAGACGCGCAGGCGCTTCAAGCATTGCATCTCTTATGGTCAGGTCATGTATAATATCATGAAATGCTGCCGTTTCAGCCTCACTTCCTGCGGCAATGAAGATGAAGGCTGCGATTACAATTAGCATTGGGTTACCAAAGAAGCCCATAAATCCGATTAATAGGGCCATACCCTGACCAATAGATGCTGCAATTTTTGTGGCCTTCGATTTTGTAGTCCACATCGCTAGGAGCGCGCGTAGCACTCTTCCTCCATCCATAGGGAAGGCTGGTAGCAGATTGAAGATCATCAAGATCAAATTAGCCGCCGCAATACGTATGGCTAGACTTGTTCCTGTGTCATTGATTTTCTCTATGTCAAAATCACTAAGCTGTTTACTAAACAAGAGCGATAAGCCCAAAAAAATGCTTAAATTTACAAGGGGTCCGGCAATTGCGACCAGCAATTCTTGATAAGGTCGCTCTGGCATCCGTTCGATATTGGCCACCCCGCCAATCGGAAAGAGCGTAACATCGCGCGTTTTAACACCAAAAAATCGGGCCACGAGAATATGGCCGAATTCATGCAGTACAATACAGGTAAAAACCAAAGTTATAAACGCAACGGCATCCCAAGCTGCTTCGGCACCATTTTGTCGAAAGACCAGGATGCCTATGATTAAAAGAAAAATCAGAAAGGTTACATGGATCCTGACGACGGTACCTGCAATCTTGCCGATCGAGATTGACCATCGCATTCTGATACCCCTCAGTTCCGAATTCAAAAAGCTAACACTTACCTACCGCTTACGTATTCGGCAGAAATACCTAAAGATGACTACCGATAGTTGCTTGACGAATGAATGTTCATTCACTAATGCAAATCAATGCTATCCGAATTGAAAACAAACAGGCAGGTAGACCGACGCCCGCAAATTTTAGATGCGGCTGAGCGGTGTTTTGCCCTGAATGGCTTTCATCGGACGACCATGCAGGACTTAGCGCGGGAAGCGGGCATGGTCCCCGGCAATCTTTATCGCTATTTTCCCTCTAAAAACGCGATTATTCTAGGGTTAGTCGAGCGCGACCGGACGGATATCGCTGCGGATTTTGCAGCCTTATCGGCTGCGCAAAATTTAATGACAGCCTTCGAGCAGCTTGGCAGGAAGCACTTTATTGATCAGCCACGTGAGAAAGCGGTCATCGCCTTACAAATTTGGTCTGAGGCTGCTTTAGACCCCGAAATAGCCGCTCAAGTTACCGCTTTTCAAACCGATGTACGCACAGGGATACGTGGTGTCCTTCTAAAAGCCCGTGAAACGGGCGAAATCCACCCGGATGTTGATGTTGAAGCACTAACGCAACTGATCATAACCCTTTCGGATGGTATGATCCGTCGCCGTGCCATTGACAGAGATATTCATAGTTACGGCGAAGTTGAAAATAATCTATGTGTCATCGGCGCCGTATTAAACGGTACCGTTCAATTATCACGTCCATGCTGAATTAATAGATTTTAACAATCGGGAAAAAGAATATGCTTTGGAGCAGAATTACCGCGGTCCTATTGGTCGTTATTGCTGTCGCGTGGATTGCGTCTGGTCAGATTGGCAAAAAGGATGCTGCCTCGCAAAGCATAGCATCGCCGAAAGTAGAAAATAAGCCATTTGCCGTTACCGTAATTTCTGCAGTTGTAGAGCCACGGTCTAGAAAGCTGACTTTATCTGGTCGTACCGAAGCTGATGTGAGAACCATGGCCGTTGCTCGGACGAATGGCACTGTGACGGCGTTAAATGTGCGTCGTGGTTCAATCGTTCAAGCTGGTGATGTCATTGCTGTTTTATCGGATGAGGCTCGGGAATCAAATGTTGCGCAAGCCCAAGCGCGATTAGAGCAGCGTCAGAAAGAATATGATGCAAAACGCCTATTGGTCGAAAGTGGAAATCTGGCGAAGCTAAACCTCGCTCAATTTGAGGCTGATTTGAAAGGCGCACAGGCACAGCTTGCTCAAGCCGAGGCGGAGCGCGACCGTGGAATGGTCCGTGCGCCCGTCGCGGGCGTGATCAATGAAGTTCCTGCCAATCTCGGTCAAAGCTTGCAGCCTGGAGCGCAAGTAGCAGAAGTCATGTCACTTGATCCAATGTTAGCCGTTGTCGAAATTTCTGAACGAAAGCTTAGCGGCGTTAAGGTTGGCGACCGTGCGGATGTCCGTTTCATTGATGGTGCCGAAGTGAGTGGGTCAGTTCGTTTTATTTCAAATCGGGCTAGTCCACAGACGCGGACCTATAGGATTGATGTTAGCCTTTCAAATCCAAAGGGCCTTATTGCGGACGGTGTAACCACAGAAGTTACATTATATTTAGCAGCGGTTGATGCGACAAAGGTCGCGCGGTCGGCATTGACGTTTTCTGCTGAAGGAAAACTCGGTGTACGTGCGGTGAATGATAACAATATCGTTACATTTGTTCCTGTTACCCTCGTTGAAGATCAAGCTGACTATTTATACGTATCGGGCATTGCCACAGGTGCGAAAATTATCGTGCAGGGACAGGATTTTGTTAAAGAGGGTCAAATCGTAGACCCTGTAATCGGCAAAGCCTCCTAATATAATTGGTCATAGGACGATTGAGATGAAAAACCCTGTCGATTATGCAATCTCTCACGCCAGATTAACGCTGGCTGTTCTGGCCTTCCTTCTTTTAGCGGGATTTATCGCCTATCAAACGATCCCAAAAGAAGCGGAACCTGATGTTAAGGTTCCAATTGTTTATGTCCAGCTCTCGCAGCGTGGAATCAGTCCGGAAGACGCCGAGCGACTATTGCTTCGGCCTATGGAGACGCAGCTAAAATCGGTCGCAAATGTTAAGGAAATGCGGTCAACGGCTTTTGAAGGTGGCGGTTTCGTTTTGTTGGAGTTTGAGGCTGGCTTTGATTCAACAAAAGCGGTAGCCGATGTCCGAGCAAAGGTCGACGATGCCAAACGCGATCTGCCAAAAGATGCGGATCAGCCTGCGGTAAGAGAAGTTAATCTTTCTCTATTTCCCGTTCTTGTTGTAGCGCTTACCGGCGAAGTGCCTGAGCGCACTTTGTTGCGTATAGCCCGATCAGCAAAAAATTATATCGAGCAAATTCCCGGTGTGCTGTCGGCCGATCTGCGTGGCGCCCGCGATGAGGTTGTCGAAATTATTGCTGAACCTATGTTAATGAAAAGCTATGGCATTAGCCTAGATGGCCTCATCGGTGGAGTAAGCCAAAGCAATAGTCTAGTGACGGCTGGTGCCTTAGAAGGTGGCACCGGACGGTTTGCGGTTAAAGTCCCTGCCTTGATCGAACGTCCGGAGGATATTCTTAAGCTTCCGGTCACGGCGTCTGCAGGTGCCAGTATTGTTCTTGGGGACGTTGCGGAAGTACGCCCAACATTTAAGGACGCGACATCCATTACCCGGGTTAATGGCAAGCCGGCTATTGCGATTGAAGTCTCAAAGCGCACCGGCTCAAATTTGATCGAAACCGTCGATGCTGTGAAATATGTGATTGGAGAGTTGCAAAAATCTTGGCCAGGAACCGTCACCGTTTCGTTTAGCCAGGATAAATCAAAGACCATTCGTGACATGCTGCACGAATTACAAAATAGCGTTGTAACTGCCGTGCTTTTGGTTCTCGTTATTATGATGATGGTTCTTGGTGGACGGCCATCGCTCTTTATCGGTATCGCAATCCCCGGTTCTTTTCTTGCTGGTATTTTAGCGCTGCAAATGGCAGGCCTAACCGTCAATATCGTGGTCTTGTTTGCGCTTATTCTGGCCGTTGGAATGTTGGTGGATGATGCGATTATTGTATCGGAATTTGCTGAACGCAGAATGGCTGAAGGCATGGATCCAAAGCTTGCCTTTTCAATGGCAGCGAAGCGTATGGCAGGTCCCGTCATCGCGGCTACCCTTACACGCGTTGCAGCTTTCTCCCCGCTTCTGTTTTGGCCGGGCATTGTCGGTCAATTTATGAAATATATGCCGCTCACATTGATCGCCACTTTATCGGCATCGCTTGTGGTTGCGCTTTTCTTTACGCCAACGCTGGGTGCCTTGTTGGGAAAAGCTGCTGCTAAGCCGCATGATGATCGTGCAAGCGATAAAGGCGCCTATATGAATGTGGTGCGGTTTTGTATCAAGCATCCATCACTAACGCTATCGGCAACCTTCTTGTTGTTGGTGACGGTGATCAAAGCCTATGGCGTCTTTGGCAATGGTGTTGAATTCTTCCCAAATGTTGAACCAGATTATGGGATTGTACAGATCCACGCTCGTGGAAATTTGTCGATTTCCGAGAAGGATGAATTTGTACGTCGCGTAGAAGAGCGAATTTTGCCAATGACCGAGCTGAAGACTGTCTATGCTCGGGCGGGTGAAGGACAAAAAGGATCGAACGAAGTATCAGAAGATACGATCGGTTCGATTCAGTTTGAATTTATTGAATGGCAGCATCGTCGTAAAGCTCATCTCATCATGGATGATATTCGAGCTAAAACAGCCGATATTGCTGGTGTCTCGATTGAAGTTACAGCACCAAAGGGAGGGCCGCCAACAGGTAAGGCTATCCAAGTTCAGATTGCAGCTGTTGATCCAGACTACCTAATTCCGGCTGCCAAAAAAGTAGCGGCCGTTTTGGAGAATACGCCAGATGTGAGAGATATCGATAATGGGCTCGCTTTGCCTGGAATCGATTGGAAAATTAACGTCGATAAAGCTGAAGCCTCTAAATATGGCGTAAGCGCAACAGGCGTCGGCTCGGCCCTTCAACTCGTGACAAATGGTCTGAAGATTACGGAATATCGGCCAATCGATACCGATAAGTCTGTTGATCTTATCTTACGTTTTCCGGAAGATAAAAGGACGCTCGATGACATTGAAGAATTACGGATTAACGCTCCTGTTGGCTCCGTGCCAATTGGTAATTTCGTAACAAGGACTCCTTCGCCTCGTGTCGGCCAACTTAATCGCGTAGCGGCTAGTCGTGTTATAACCGTTTCTGCCAATGTGAATGAAGGGGTTCAGTCTGCTGTTGTTCAACAGAAGATCATGTCCGATTTATCCGCTATGGATCTCGGGCCGGGCATTACGTTTAAAATGAAAGGCGAAGACGAAGAGCGGGCTAAAGCAGGCGCGTTTTTGGGTAAGGCCTTTGGCACGGCGATGTTCTTGATCTTTGCGATCTTGCTTGCACAGTTCAATAAATTTTCAAGCGTCTTCCTTGTCTTGACCGCCGTTATTTTGTCCACGATTGGCGTCTTGTTAGGACTGATGATCATGGGACAAGCCTTCGGGGTTGTTATGACCGGCATTGGGATTATCGCAAATGCGGGTGTTATTGTGAACAATAACATCGTACTGATTGATACATACGATCGATGCCGAGAAGAAGGCATGTCAGCCTATGATGCGATTATTGAAACTTGCCGCGAAAGAGCGCGTCCGGTGGTGCTTACCGCGGTAACCGCCATTCTGGGTGTGTTGGCCATCGCATTCGGTATCAATCTCGATTTCGTTAATCGCGATATCGCCTTCGGTGCGCCTTCAACTCAATGGTGGGTTCATCTCTCATCGGCCATCGTCTTCGGGCTTGGATTTGCAACGATCTTGACGCTCGTTGTGACACCGGCGGCCCTCATGATGGTTGCGAACGTGGGTGAATGGAGCGCACAACGCAAAGCACGCCGATTGGCGAAGCGCGAGGCACGTCGGCTAATGAAAGAAACATCTTCGTTCTCACCAAAGGCCGCTGAATGAGCATCGATGATGATCTTATATTGAAACAATAGGGGACGGTGCGTTGACGTACCGTTCCGCGACGTTTTGAATATCCCTACCTGCTTAAAATGTTAGGATTCATATAAATGCCAAACAATGATGCGCTCCTTTCCATCTTAAAAACCGTACCGGTCATTCCTGTGTTGACCGTCAATGGAGCGGAAGATGCCGTGCCTCTTGCTCGTGCGCTTGTTGATGGCGGTCTTACGGTTCTAGAAGTTACTCTTAGAACCGATGGTGCGTTAAAGGCGATTGAGGCCATCGCGCGTGAAGTACCGGATGCGGTAATAGGTGCCGGAACGGTTCTCACCGAGAGCCAAATTTCGGAGGCAATGTCGGCGGGTGCTACCTTCCTTGTGAGCCCTGGTTCGACACCAAAGCTATCTCAAGCAGCTGCTCTTGCTAAGGCGCCTTTTTTGCCCGGTGTTGCCACGGCAAGTGAGGCTATGAGCATGGCGGAAATGGGGCATCATGTTTTAAAATTTTTTCCCGCCGAGCCCGCTGGTGGCGTAAATTACCTTAAATCGCTTAGCGCTCCATTGCCTCACCTAACCTTTTGTCCGACGGGTGGCATTGATGTCGTCAAAGCGAAATCCTATCTTGCACTCCCGAATGTTATTTGCGTTGGTGGTTCATGGGTCACACCAGCGGAAGCGTTAAAGTCGGGCGATTGGGCGCGTATCACTCAGCTCGCAAGAGAGTGCGCGTCACTGCGGTAAGATAGGCGGCCGGATTACTTCTGCGAGTGTTCGTTCAAAAATTTTTCGATCCGCTCTAGCGCCCTTAAAATATTTTCGGTCGAATTGGCATAAGAGAGGCGAATAAACCCTTCGCCATGTACGCCAAAGTCTGGCCCACCGATCGTGGCAACACCAGCCTCTTCCAAAAGTGCCGAGGCCAGAGGTTTTGCACGCCATCCTGTTTTAGAGATATTCGGGAAAGCGTAGAAGGCACCTTTTGGCGTCGCCGCTGAAACGCCCGGCAATTTGTTCAATCCTTCAACAACCACTTTGCGGCGACGATCAAATTCTGCCACCATTGCATGAACCGCATCTTGTGGGCCGGTGAGTGCTTCGAGGCCTGCATACTGTGCGGACGCATTGACGCAGGAAAATGAATTGACCGCGAGCTTACGTGCCGCGTCATAGAGTGGCTTCGGCCAGACAGAATAACCCATCCGCCAGCCAGTCATCGCATAAGTTTTTGACCAACCATCTAGAAGAATGAGCCGATCACGGATTTCGGGATAAGCAAGCAGCGTCTGGTGCAGCTCGCCATCATAGGTCATTTGTGCGTAAATTTCGTCGGACATGATCGCAACATCGGGGAAGCGTTCAAGACCTTTGACGAGTTTATCAATTTCCGATTTTGGCGTCACGCCGCCTGTTGGGTTTGCAGGGGAATTGATAATGAGTAGCCGTGTTTTCGGTGTAATGAGAGACAGCGTTTCGTCGGCTGAAAAGGCAAATCCATTTTCCTCGCGAATCGGTACGGGTACGGCTTTTGCGCCGGTGAATTCGATCATCGAGCGATAAATTGGGAAGCCGGGATCTGGATATAGGATTTCGGCGCCGGGCTCTCCAAACATCAGGATGGCCATAAACATTGTTACCTTCCCGCCCGGAACGATCATCACAAGCTCGGGCGAGACTTCGACGTTAAAGCGCTTTTTGAGATCGGCCGAAACGGCCTCGCGCAGAGGTAGGATGCCCGTTGCGGGTGTATAGCCATGGTGGCCGTCACGCAGGGCCTTGATAGCTGCTTCAACAATATTTTCGGGAGTTCGGAAGTCCGGCTGGCCGATCCCTAAGTTAATAATATCCCGGCCTTGGCGTTGCAATTCGGTCGCTCGGGCAAGAACGGCGAAGGCATTTTCTTCTCCAATTCGTGAAAAGGCGTCGATGATATGCAGCATAAGCAGGGCTCCTCCGTCCAAGATGTTGGACCTAACCTTATTGATTTCTGGTTGCATTTAGGGCGATGGTAGGTAGGAAATCAATGTGCATGTAAGAATTCTTGTCTGCATGCCTAATGAGACACAATGGGAGATCGAAATGGCCGCGCCAAAGAAAGCCTCGGTGAAAAAGACCCTACCGAAGAATACGACTGTTAAAGCGGTCTCAAAGCCCAAGGGTATCAAGAAAAACCAGCTCCGCTCTAAGCTGTGGTTCGATAATCCTGAAAATCCGGGCATGACGGCGCTCTATTTGGAGCGTTATCTCAATTTTGGTCTCACGCGCGAAGAGCTCCAGTCGGGTAAACCGATCATTGGTATTGCTCAGACAGGATCTGATTTATCGCCCTGCAACCGCCACCATCTTGATCTGGCGAAGCGTGTTCGTGAGGGCATTACAGCTGCAGGCGGCGTCGCTTTCGAGTTTCCTGTTCATCCAATTCAGGAAACGGGTAAGCGCCCGACGGCCTCGCTTGATCGTAATCTTGCCTATCTGGGGCTTGTGGAAGTTCTTTACGGCTATCCGCTTGATGGTGTTGTGCTAACAACAGGCTGCGACAAAACAACCCCGGCCTGCATTATGGCAGCAGCGACCGTCAATATTCCTTCTATTGTTTTGTGTGGCGGACCCATGCTGAACGGCTGGTACCATGGCGAGCGCACTGGTTCGGGCACCGTCGTATGGCGGCAACGCGAGCGGTTGGCTGCTGGCGAAATCAATTATGATGAATTCATGGAAATCGTAGCTTCGTCTGCGCCATCCGTCGGCCATTGCAACACGATGGGCACGGCCTCAACCATGAACTCATTGGCCGAAGCACTTGGCATGACGTTACCAGGATGCGCCGCTATTCCGGCGCCTTATCGTGAGCGCGGTCAAATTGCCTATGAGACGGGTGTTCGTGCGGTTCAAATGGTTTGGGAAGATCTAAAGCCATCCGACATCATGACGCGTGAAGCCTTTGAAAATGCCATTATTGTGAACTCGGCAATTGGTGGATCAACCAATGCTCCCATTCACATCAATGCGATTGCGCGTCATATCGGCGTCGATTTGAAGGTCGAGGATTGGCAGAAGATCGGTCATAAGGTTCCTTTGCTCGTTAATTTGCAGCCAGCCGGAAAATATCTCGGTGAAGAATTCCACCGCGCGGGTGGTGTTCCTGCTGTCATTAATGAATTGATGAAAAAGAAGCTTATCCGTGAGGGAGCGCTTACGGCCAATGG
>DAIOVR010000003.1:41098-48121 GCA_036758905.1 Beijerinckiaceae bacterium
GAAGGCCCTGAAGATTATCACCACCGTATTGATGATCCGAAATTGAAGATTGATGCCAATTGCATGCTGTTTATTCGTGGTACGGGCCCTATCGGTTATCCGGGTGCGGCTGAAGTCGTGAACATGCAGCCCCCTGCAGCGCTGATCAAGAAGGGTATTATGGCCTTGCCTTGTATTGGTGATGGTCGCCAATCGGGCACTTCCGGATCGCCTTCGATTTTGAATGCTTCGCCGGAAGCTGCAGCCAATGGCGGGCTGGCGATCTTGCGCACGAATGATCGCGTGCGGATTGATCTTAAAAAAGGCACCGCTGACATTTTGATCTCGAAAGAGGAGTTGGCGGAACGCCGTGCGGATCTCATGAAGCATGGCGGCTTCCAATATCCTGCAAGCCAGACTCCATGGCAGGAAATTCAACGCAGCATGGTGGATCAGCTATCGGATGGCATGGTCTTGAAACCAGCGGTAAAATACCAACGCGTTGCTCAAAAATTTGGCGTGGCGCGCGATAACCACTAGGTATTTCGCTTGCACTTTTGATTTAAACTTTTGATGGTCGGGTTGATCCCGGCCATCATCGATAAAAGGGTCAGGGCGCTTTCCTTCGGCGCCTCTTACCTGAACCCATTCCTTCATTGAAAAGCACGTCTAAGGCCATGTCTGTAAACAATAGTGTTTCTGTTCCCGATCCGATCAGTGGCCTTCCTATCGGGCCAGAATTAGATACGCATCCGGCACCACGCCCTGAGCGGATTGTGATAGAGGGGCAGTATGTTCGGTTGGAACCGCTTGATCCTGTCAAGCATACGGACGATCTTTTTGCCGCTTCGCACGGCCCCGACAAACATGTCATTTGGCAATATTTATTTGAACCGCCATTTGAAAATCTAGACGCATTTCGTGCTCATATCGAACGCAAATCTGCCTCGGAAGATCCGTTGTTCTACGCGATTATCGATAAGGCTTCGGGTAAAGCTGTTGGCTATGAAACCTTGATGCGGATCGATACCGTCCATCGTGTTATTGAAGTCGGCAACATCATGTATGGCTCACCGCTTCAAAAGACACCTGGCGCTACTGAGGCTCAATATCTCTTGATGCGATATATTTTTGATACCCTCGGATATCGCCGTTATGAATGGAAATGTAACGCTTTAAACGAACCATCAAGACGCGCAGCTGTCCGGTTTGGGTTTTCTTTTGAGGGAATATTCCGCCAGCATATGATGGTGCGTGGAAGAAACCGCGATACAGCATGGTACTCCATTCTCGATTCAGAGTGGTCAAAACAAAAGGCTGCGTTTGAAGCATGGTTATCGCCCAGTAATTTTGACACGCTAGGGCAACAAAAAAGACGATTAAGCGAATTCAAATAAATAAGGGGGAGACCACAATGGCGGGACGTTTAAAAGGAAAGATTGCGGTTGTAACGGCTGCAGGCCAAGGGATCGGTCGGGCGATCGCAGAGGCGTTTGTTCGCGAGGGTGCAATTGTTTGGGCGACCGATCGTGACACGGATAAATTAGAGGGTCTTTCCCGCGCCAAGCGCCGGAAGCTTGATGTGCTTTCGGATAAAGCCGTCAATAGCTTTGCTGAAAAGGTTGGAACAATCGATATTCTCGTAAACGCCGCAGGCTTTGTGCATCATGGCACCGTGCTTGAGTGCGACGATAAAGATTGGGATTTTTCGATGAATCTCAATGTTAAATCAATGCATCGTACCATTAAGGCATTTGTACCTGGTATGTTGGCTAAAGGGCATGGCTCAATCGTCAATATTGCATCGGGTGCAGGCTCGGTAAGGGGTATTCCAAACCGCTATGTATACGGTGCATCTAAAGCAGCCGTCATCGGATTAACGAAAGCTGTTGCCGCCGATTTTATCAAAAAGGGTATTCGCGCGAATGCGATTTGCCCCGGTACAATTCAGTCACCATCGCTTGATGAGCGCATCGTAACCTTGGCAAAGACCCAAGGCATCACAGAAGCCGCTGCGCGTCAGGCCTTTATTGATCGCCAGCCTATGGGTCGCCTCGGAACAGCTGAGGAAATTGCCATGTTGGCAGTTTATTTGGCGTCCGACGAGTCAAGCTATACCACTGGACAAATCCATCTCGCCGATGGTGGTTTCGCGCTTTAACCCCTAATTGAGGTAAATCTCATGCACATTCTTATCATCGGCGCTGCAGGTATGGTGGGCCGTAAGCTGGCAAATCAGCTCGCAAAAGACGGCCATCTTGGCGGCAAAGAAATTACAAAAGCGACCTTACATGATGTTGTCGAGCCGACAGCACCGATAGGCGCTAAATTTTCGTCAACCCTCATGGCATCTGACTTCTCGTTGCCCGGCGAGGCTGCAAAGCTGGTTGCTGGTAGACCAGATGTTATTTTTCATTTAGCAGCGATCGTGTCTGGCGAGGCAGAACAAAATTTTGACCTCGGCTATCGCATCAATCTTCACGGTACGATGGAGCTCTTTGCGGCTATTCGTGCGGTGGGCGATGGCTATAAACCCCGTGTTGTATTCACGTCTTCCATCGCAGTTTATGGTGCTCCATTTCCGGATGCTATCGGCGATGAATTCTTTACGACACCTTTGACATCGTATGGCACGCAAAAAGCGATCGGCGAATTATTATTGGCCGATTATTCCCGCAAAGGTTTCTTTGATGGCATTGGTATTCGCCTGCCCACCATTTGCGTGCGTCCGGGCAAGCCTAATAAGGCGGCATCGGGTTTCTTTTCCAATATTATTCGCGAGCCTTTAGCCGGACATGAAGCCGTACTTCCTGTTTCGGAAAGCGTTCGTCATTGGCATGCGAGCCCGCGTTCTGCAGTTGGTTTTTTAATGCATGCGGCAACGCTTGATTTGAACCTTGTTGGCCCACGGCGGAATTTGGCGATGCCTGGCCTATCCGTAACGGTTGGTGAACAGATCGAAGCCTTGAGGAAAGTGGCAGGCGAAAAAGTTGTCGCGCGCATTCGGCGCGAGCCCGATCCAGCCATCATCAAGATTGTCGATGGTTGGGCAACGCGGCTTGATGCCAAGCGGGCAACTTCTCTCGGGTTTAAAGCGGAAACGACATTCGAAGAAATTATCCGCGTTCACATTGAAGATGAATTAGGTGGCAAAATAGCCTGATTGGCTTTTTGTTATTCATCTATAAAAAAGGGGCGGCTAAGTCAGTCGCCCCTTTTCATTCTCTAGGATATAATAATTTTACCAGCTCTTAAAAGGCGTTTCCGCTACAGGCGTAACTGGTGCTTTGCCAGACTGGAATGCGAGAATATTATCAACGACCAATTGGCCCATCAAATTACGGGTATGATGAGAAGCAGAGCCGACATGCGGCAGCAGAACAATATTATCCATCGCGATGAGTTCGGCTGGAACGTGAGGTTCATCTTCGAACACATCAAGGCCGGCAGAATAGATCGCTTTATCTTGTAACGCTTTGATCAGCGCTTTTTCATCCACAACACTGCCGCGACCAATATTGATCAGCACGCCTTTTGGCCCCAGCGCGGCGAGCACTTCCGCGTTAATGGTATGGAATGTTGCAGAACCACCAGGAGCCACACTCAAAAGAATATCAACATCTTTGGCCATGCCAACAAGCGTTGGATAATAGGGATAGGAGACGTCTTTTTGCTGGTTACGACCGTGATAGACGATTTTAAGTCCGAAAGCCTCGCACCGCGCGGCAATGGCTTTGCCGATGCGACCGAGCGCTAATATGCCGACTGTCTTGCCACGTAGCGTATTATGGGTCAGCGGATAGGGCCCCTTTGAAGCCCATAAGCCGGCTCTCAAATAGCGTTCAGATTGGGACAATTCACGCATTGTCATAATAAGAAGTCCCAATGCCGTGTCGGCTACTTCTTCGGTCAAGACATCGGGTGTATTTGAAACGATGATTCCGTGCTGACCCGCCCAAGCGGCGTCTACCGTGTCGTAGCCAACACCAAAATTTGCGACGATCTTGAGGTTAGGGAACTGCGACATATAGGCGCCATCGACTTTGATGTGGCCGCCTGTCGCAATGGCGCCGATCTTTGAAGCATTCTCGCGGATAAAGGCTTCAGGATCAGTTTTTTCCCAAAGGCAATGAAGTCGGCCTGTCGCTTTTAATCCATCCATGATCAACGGCATCATTGGCTTTGGCATTAGAATTTCATTCGCCGACATAGGGTTTCCTTCTCAATATTTACGACACACGCTTGTAAATGACCGGGTGGGTTGCGTAAAACGGGTATGACCTTTTCTTGATTTCCGCGCAACGCGTGCGATGATCTTTCTGACAAAAATATAAAGCTGGGGGGTAGGTTAGTAATGAAGATTGGGTTTGTAGGACTCGGCGCCATGGGCATGCCAATGGCGGAAAACCTTATAAAAAAGCAGTATTCTGTCACAGGCTTTGATGTTCGGTCCGAAAGTGTGAGTGTTTTCGAGGCGCTCGGCGGCAAAGGGGCTGCTACAGCTGCGCAGGCGGCAGCCAAGGCTGATGTCTTGATCGTTATGGTTGTTAATGCAGCGCAAGCCGAAAGCGTACTTTTTGATGCAGGCGCACTCGAAGCAATGGCCCCGGCTGGCACGGTCATTCTTATGGCCACCTGCGCTCCTTCATCGGTTAAGTCGATCGCCGCTCGTATTGCTGCGACGGGACGCCACATCATCGATGCGCCTGTCTCAGGCGGAATTATTGGTGCCAAGGGTGGTACGCTTACCATTATGGCGTCGGCCCCGAAATCGGTATTTGATAAGTTGCATCCCGTACTTTCGACCTTGGGCGACAAGCTCTTTCATGTCGGCGAGGAACCTGGTCAAGGTGCAGCGGTAAAAACCGTCAACCAATTGCTGTGCGGGGTTCACATTGCCGTTGCGGCCGAAGCTGTTGCTTTGGCGGAGAAAGCGGGAATTGATGGCAAACTGGCGCTAGAGATTTTGGGCGGCTCCGCTGCAGCGAGTTGGATGCTCAACAATCGCGGCCCGCGCATGTTCGAAGAAGAGCCGATTGTCGCAAGCGCGGTTGATATTTTCGTTAAAGACCTCGGCATTGTGGTTGATGCGGGCAGGTCTTCAAAGACGCCGCTGCCGATCGCTTCGGCAGCCTTACAAATGTTTCTCGCGGCATCCGCCATGGGACTCGGATCAAAAGACGATAGCCAAGTCGTCGAAGCCTATCGGCATATCGCCGGATTAAAAAAGTAACGAGGGAAGGACATTAAATGACTCAGGAAACAATCGGTTTTATCGGCGTGGGCTTTATGGGCCACGGAATGGCGAAGAATATCGTTGAAAAAGGCTATCCTCTTACCGTGATCGGGCATCGCAACCGTGCTCCGATTGAGGATCTGATTACGCGTGGTGCAAAAGAAGCCAAGAGCGTTAAGGCGCTCGCTGAAGCCTCTACCATCGTCTTCCTATGTGTAACGGGCTCGAAGGAAGTTGAAGCGGTATTGCGTGGGCCGGATGGCCTAGTGGCTAATTTGCCTAAAGGCGCGCTGATCGTTGATTGTTCAACATCTGATCCGACATCAACCATGGCGTTGTTCAAAGAATGTGAAGCCCATGGCATTACGCTTGTTGATGCCCCACTTGGCCGCACACCAAAAGAGGCATGGGAAGGCACGCTCGATACAATGGTTGGTGCAACGGACGACGTGTTTGAGCGTTTGAAGCCTGTGCTTGCCACATGGTCGGGTCGCGCTGTTCATATCGGTGGACCAGGTGATGGCCATAAGATGAAATTGATCAATAATTTCCTCTCGCTTGGCTATGCCGCGCTTTATTCCGAGGCGATGGTATTGGCGCAGAAGGTCGGTATTACGCCGGATCGTTTTGATAGCGTCATTCGCGGTGGTCGTATGGATTGCGGCTTCTATCAGACCTTCATGAAATATACGCTAGAGCGCGACCGCGATGCGCATAAATTTACCCTTGGCAACGCATTCAAGGATATGCGTTATCTTGAATCGATGGCAGACGATGCAGGCATCGCTAATCCGCTCGGTAATGCGGTTAAGAACGCATATGCCGTTGCAATTAACGGTGGGCGCGCGAATGATTTCGTACCAATGCTCGCTGATGTGATTGCCGAAGCAAACGGAACGTCACTCGAAAAGAAGTGATTGCACAGAATAATTAGTCAGCAACGGCAGGGGTTATTCCCTGCCGTTTGCGTTCGCGGGCCAAAAGATAAAGCCCTGAAGCAATAACAATCATACCGCCCAAAAGCGTAAAGCCGTCGGGTACATCACCAAAGATAAGATATCCTAAAATCACCATCCAAAGCAGTTGGGTGTAGATGAAGGGCGAAAGAATATAGGCAGGTGCAAATCGATGGGCTTTTATAAGCGCAAAATGGCCTAAGGCGGCATAGGCACCAAGGGCCACCATTGTCATCGCCGTGAAAAGATCGGGCGGATTTTGCCAAAACCATGGAAGCGCTGGCGTTAACAGAATGGCACCAACGGCGCCTGAGTAAACAAGAGTTGTCTCCGTTGAATCATGCGCCGCAAGATGCCGCGTCATGATGGCGTACATCGCATAGCAAAACACGCCGCAAACAGAGAGAATGGCCACTGGGTGTATGCCGCCAAAGCCTGGACGGGCGACGACCAGCACGCCCAAAAATCCAACGATGATGGCGATCAAGCGGTCACGGCTAATGCGTTCGCCCAGTAGTGGGCCCGAAAGTAGGGCTACCAATAACGGGGTCGCAAAGGCGATCGAAATGGTTTGCGACAGCTGGAGATAGTTCACAGCGATAAAATTGAGCACCGTTGACGTGAAGAGAAACAGCGAGCGAATGGCCTGTAGACCTGGCTTCTTTGTTCTTAACACCCCCGGCTTTGTGCGGGGATTGATAACGATCATCACAAAGACGACACTGAAGACATAGCGCGACCATACGGTTTCCATCGTCGGAATAATATGGTTCAGCCATTTGGCGGATGTATCGAGCAGCGAAAATAAAAAGAAGGATCCTGCTATCAGCGCAATTCCCATAAGGCGCTGGC
>DAIOVR010000004.1:0-3725 GCA_036758905.1 Beijerinckiaceae bacterium
ATGAGTGGAAGCAACGGTGCGACGCACTCTCTGCAACGCTTCGCGCACCATCTCGTTCATCGAATCCGCGTAGGCCTTCCGGCGGGGATGGTTTGGTGGCTTTGTTTGTCAGCGTCGCCGCGTTCTGGCTGGCGGTGATGGCGGGCGCTGCTGCTGTTGTCGATGGCAATGAGAACCACGAGGCGCCGATTGCGGTAGCACTGGCAGTGATCGGTACAGCGAGTTGTATTTATTATCTTATTCGCAAAAAGCAGACAGACAGCGCGACAAGCGCAGACCTTTGAGCTGAAATGTCTTTATAAGATCGACCAGCAACCTATTGGAATTAATGTTTTATTAACCATTTAAGTGGCTGATACCGCCTCCATTTTTAAAGCCCTTTGCAGAAAGCCCCCGATGGCGAAGAAAGAAACAATGCATCAATCGCCGTCGGGCTCTGATGGCGATCCGGCTTCGGCCTGTCTTGGTCTAGATTTCGGCACAACGAATTCTGTCGCCGCTATGATCGGGTCGGACGGCCGTATCGAGACGGCGCAGTTTATCCATGATGGTGTGGCCGATTCTGTTTGCCGATCGGCATTGAGTTTTTTCAAATCGGATAATGAGACCCATGTCGAGATTGGACCTTGGGCGGTTGACCGCTATCTAGCCGATCCGATGGATTGCCGTTTCTTGCAATCCTTCAAAACCTTTGCTGCAAGCGGCTCGTTTCGTTCAACGGCAATTTATGGTCGTCCATGGCGCTATGAAGATTTAATGGCCCATTTTATCGAAGGCCTATTGGCCAAATGCGAGCCATTGTCGGCGAAGCCATCGGGCCGTTTGGTGATTGGAAGACCTGTTGCCTATGCGGGTCACGCACCCGATGCCGCCTTGGCGCAATCGCGCTATTTGACGGCATTGGCCCGATGCGGGTTCGACGATGTGCATTTTGTGTATGAGCCTGTCGCGGCCGCCTTCTATTTTGCCCAACGCCTTGAAAAGGATGCAACTGTTCTAGTGGCCGATTTCGGCGGCGGCACGAGCGATTTTTCGATTGTCCGCTTTTCCTTCGGCAAGGACGGTATTCGCGGCATTCCGCTTTCGCGGACCGGCGTTGGTTTGGCGGGCGATCGGTTTGATTATCGCATTCTCGATCATGTCGTCTCGCCAAGGCTCGGAAAGGGCAGTCAATATAAAAGCTTTGGCAAGATGCTCGATATTCCCATTCATTATTTTGCGAATTTCGCCGCGTGGCATCAACTCGCCATTATGAAGGCGGGGCCGACGATCCGTGAATTGCGCCAATTGGCTAATGCCAGCGACAATCCCGAACCGCTCGAGATGCTGATCACGATCATTGAGAACGATCTTGGCTACCCGCTTTACAAAGCGATCTCGGAGGCAAAGTTTGCTCTATCCCATCATGATCAGGCTGCCTTCTCTTTTCACAGCGACGGGATTTCAATTGACGCTACCATCAAACGAGAAGAATTCGAACGCTGGATCGCACCTGATCTCGACCGTATTGATCTGGCCGTTGATCAAGCGCTATTGGACGCTGGCTTAACGCTGGCCGATATTGATAAAGTCTTTTTAACGGGCGGCAGCTCTTTTGTGCCTGCCGTTCAGGACCGCTTTAAACGCTTTGGCGACGAACATTTGGAAACCGGCGACCAGCTTTTGTCGATTGCCTCGGGTCTTGCTTTGATCGGGCAGGAAAGCAACATTGAGCGTTGGACGGTTCGTGAGGTCTAAAGGCTTATATGAATACTTATCGTCTTATACATCGATAGGAGAGCGGTATGCAGGCGACGTTTCTTGGACTTGATATTGGTACATCGTCCATCAAAGCGCTTTTGATTGACGAGCAGCAACGCCTTGTTGCGGAAGCGTCTGTGCCACTTTCGATATCGAGGCCTGAGCCGCTTTGGTCTGAGCAAGATCCGGAGGAGTGGTGGCAGGCCTGCTTGACGGCGATCGCACAGGTGAGAAACGACGCTCCGCAAGCCTTCTCCGCCCTGCAAGCGATCGGCTTATCGGGCCAGCAACATGGTGCTGTGTTTCTTGATGCCGATGGCCATGTGCTTCGGCCTGCTATTTTGTGGAATGATGGACGATGCGGTCGCGAGGCGGAAGAATTGCAAGCCAGTCTGCCGGACTTTGTTGAACGCGCGTCGAATATCGCGATGGTTGGGTTTACGGCTCCGAAAGTATTGTGGGTCCGTCGGCATGAGCCGGATATTTTCAAGAAGACCCGCAAGATTTTGTTGCCGAAGGATTATATCCGCTTCCGGCTTTCGGGAGCTTATGTTGCCGAAATGTCCGATGCGGGCGGCACACTCTGGCATGACATAGCAGGCAGACAATGGGACGACACCTTGCTCGCTGCAGGCGGAATTGACCGCTCTTATGTCGCCGATCTCGTTGAAGGATCTGATGAGTCCGCACGATTGAGCGATGCAATATCGGCGAAGTGGGGATTAACGAAAGGCTCTGTGGTTATTGCCGGAGGGGCTGGCGATAATGCAGCGGCAGCTGTTGGCATCGGTGCCGTTAATGCAGGCGAAGGCTTGTTGTCGATGGGCACATCGGGCGTTTTGTTCGCCGTAACAGATCGGCTTTTAACCAAGCCCGGGCGCGCCTTAAACGCTATGTGCCATGCTCTGCCTGAGAGGTGGCATGTGATGGGTGTGTCCTTATCAGCCGCGTCAGCACTTTCATGGTTTGCCGATGTTATTGGCAAGGGCGACCGCGTCGGTGATCTGATTGCTGAGGTTCAGGCTTTCGCATCGTACCCTACACAGCGCGCTAATGCGCCGATCTTTGTGCCTTATCTGACAGGTGAGAGAACACCCCACAATGATCCCGAAGCGAATGGCATTTTCGCAGGCCTTCGTGCGCAGCACGATCAGATCGCCATGGCTTATGCAGTAATGGAAGGCGTTGCCTTTTGTTTCGCTGATGATTTCGACGTTTTGACGGATTCAGGCACTCAGCTTAACAGTTGTTTTCTTGTGGGCGGTGGCGCCCGAAGCCAATTTTGGGGGCAAATGCTATCTGATGTTCTGCAGTTTCCATTAGACCTTCCGGGCGGTGCTGAAACAGGCGCAGCGCTTGGCGCTGCACGGCTCGGCATGTTGGCCGCGCGTGTAGGGAACGAAGCCGATATTTGTTTCAAGCCGGATATTAAATCTCGGTATTCGCCCGATCCAAAAGAGCAGTCTTTTTATAAGCCACGCCTTGATCGCTTTAGAGCGCTATATGCAGCCGAGCACCAGATTCGAATGAGATCAAGATAATCCTTCGGCTATTAAAACCATTCAACGCTGCTGCTCGGCGGTGATAAAGGCCTCAAGGGCTTCAACCTCGTGCGCTTTTAACTGAAGCCCCAGTTTGCTACGACGCCATAAAATATCATGCACAGACATGGCCCATTCGTGCGCCATTAAATAACGAACTTCCGATGAAGAAAGTGTGGCGCCGAAAAAGGGTCCGATATCTTCTTCAGTTGTAGCGTTTCCCAAAATCATAACGGTCTTGGTGCCATAGGCACGGACAAGGCGTTTGATGAGTTCTTTTCTGAAGTTCGGATATTGAAGATGATAGAGATCGACAAGCTTTTGAAAGCCCACTCTTTCAAAATCACCGCCCGGTAAGGCTGTTTTACCCGTCCAGCCTGTTTGGCTTTCGCTAGCGTGTGGAAGATAGGGTGAAAGCTTTTCAAGGGCCGCCTCAGCCAAGCG
>DAIOVR010000004.1:3825-13184 GCA_036758905.1 Beijerinckiaceae bacterium
TCATGCTCGTATAGGCGCGGAACAACAATATGCGATCCTTGCACCATACGAATTTTTGCTTTGGTGTTGGATCTAATTTTTCCCGATAGGACGTCCGCTACCCAAGGTCCGGCAGCATTCACAAGAGTTGCTGCACGTATTGATTTTGATTGACCTGTTGATTGGTTCAAAATCGTAAGCTTCCATGCGTTTTCTTCACGATCAGCAGAAATGAGCTTATGCTTTGTTTCAATAATCGCACCGTGATCGCGGGCATCCATTGCATTTAAAACAACCAAGCGAGAATCTTCTACCCAACAATCAGAATATTCAAATCCGATTGAGGAATTACCTTTCAGAGGTGCACCCGAAATATCAGATGTGAGATCAAGCGTTCGCGTTGGGGGCAGTTTTTTACGTCCACCAAGATGGTCATAAATAAACAGGCCCAATCGTAATATCCAAGCAGGGCGCAAGCCGCGGTGATAGGGCAACACAAATCGAAGCGGCCAGATAATATGGGGAGCTATACCCCACAAGATCTCGCGCTCAATCAGCGCCTCGCGTACCAGTCTGAATTCGAAATGCTGAAGATAGCGCAACCCGCCATGGATAAGCTTTGTCGACCATGACGATGTACCGGATGCCAGATCATCCTGCTCGCACAGATAGACGCTCAAGTTTCGCCCCGCGGCATCGCGAGCAATTCCGGTACCATTAATGCCACCGCCAATAATGGCGATGTCGTAAATCTGATCCGTCAGATGAGCCTCCAAAGGTGATGAAATGAGCACCCGAGCATTGCCCAATGTTGGCGTGAAAGGGAAGACGCCATCGATAGGGAAACAATCTTGTTGACCAAAGAGCCCTTTACAATCTTCGGTTTTGTTCAATTCCAACAGAAAGCGATTTCAGTTGTAATTTTTCTTTTTGCGCCCTTGAATACAAGAAATTAAGACAATTTGGGTTCAAAATGCCTTAATAAAAATCAATGACTTCCTCTTGATGGGACCGTCTCGCTGCGACAAAGATTAATAGGGATGGTTACGTCCGTCCCATGTTTCAAAACAACCCGTTGTTGCCATGTTGAGTGCATCAAAGCGCTCTAGAAGCCCTATCGCCGATTGTTCAACCGTTATGTCGGCGCCAGTTCCCCCCATATCGGTTTGTACCCATCCTGGATGATAGATGCCTACCGGAATAGCTTGCCCCTTAAGGTCGGTAGCTAAATTACGTCCCAAATTTAGCACGGCCGCTTTTGACGCACGGTAGATATAACTTCCGCCAGGTGCCGTTGTGTCGGACGCCATTTGCGAGGAGATGATTGCGATCTTTCCTTTGCCTGCTTGAACATTTGGTAGCAGTGCCTGGATGGTAAGAAAGACGCCAGTTACGTTGACGGCGAATGTTTCGTCCCAAAGCGGTTTGGCATAGCCGCCATTTAATGCGGCCCCTCTGTCTAAATAAACACCGGCGTTACAGACCAGAAGATCAATTTGGACGCCCGCAAGCCGCTTGGCTAACTCTTGATGGGATTCAGGCGCTTCAACATTGAGTTGTTCCCACTGAATGCCAGAAAGTGTTGGCGCGGTCTTTCCACGAAAGGTTCCGATCACAGTGTTGTTATGGGCCGCTGCTCGCTCTGCTAATGCCAACCCAACGCCGCGATTAGCGCCCGTGATCAATATCGCCATAATTCAATTTTCCTTGTGTCTGTTGCGTTGAGCTAACTCATTCTATTCTAATCGCTTCAAAAGAAAAGTTGATTCATTTTAGGACTATATCATAGCGGTATAGCCGCCTTGTATGACCAGCCTGTCTTTTGAATTGCAGTTGGAAATTATTCATGTGCAAGCTTATGATGGTTTAGTTCTTAAACAGTTGAAGATTGAGAAGGAGTTGACGACGATGTCGGATGTTTACGCAAACCGTGGCTATAGCGACGCCCTCACTGGTTTTGGTTCGAAGCCGGCCCTTGTCGTGGTCGATTTTCAGCGCGGCTTCACAGACTCCCAATTTCCGATGGGTGGCGCACCAATGGTTGATCAGGCCGTTGTGTCGACCGTTCGAGTTATGCGCGCGGCAAAATCGGCTGGTATCCCCATTATTGCCTGCGTAATTGCATTTGATGGTCGAAAGAGTGCACCGCTATGGAAAATAGGCCCTGTGCTTGATCTTCAGGCCGGGACGGAGGAAACACAGCTTGATCCCCGCATAGCTGCCGAGGGACCTGATGTGGTTCTCAGTAAGACCGCGCCATCCTTATTTTTTGGAACTCCAGCCGCAGCTATATTGACACGCGAACGCGTTGATACGGTCATCGTGACAGGTTGCATCACGTCTGGCTGCATAAGAGCAACCGTTGTTGATGCTTTCTCGCTTGGGTTTAGGGTTCAGGTGGCCAAGGATTGTTGTGGCGATCATGATATCGTTGCGCATGAGCAGAATCTAGCTGATGTCGGAAGGCGCTATGCTGATATTATTGACGCTGATCGTGCCATTGACGCTATCGATCAGTGGCGGTCGACGAATGACCGCGACTGATCGGAGTATTTGTTGATTAACTAGGCTCTTGCGAGCTCAGCACGCCTAGATTGGGTCTTTGTTGGATTAACAGCATAGCCATATCCATCATCGACTTCGTCAAACACCACGCCATAAACTTCGAAGGCGTGGTCGACGGTGATAAAATCATCAAGAACATCGTCGAGAACCTTGTGGGGATCCCGCTCTAAAGGACTGCCATAGCCGCCGCCTGATGGAGAGAAGTAAGAAACGACGTCGCCTTCTTCTACGCGCAAGCCAGAAAACTTAGCGTAGGCTGAGCGGTTTTTCGACGGGTCGATTGTATTGTCGACCTGCATTTTGCCGACGGCGCCTTCGTGCCCTCCGAATACACCCCATGGAGCATCTTCATGGCGGTCCGACTCATGGGTAACAAAGCCCGGTGTTAAGAAGCGTTGTGATTTAACGACACCTGCCCCGCCGCGAAATTTACCAGCACCTGGAAACACGTCGTCACGAATTTCATACCGATCGCAGATCAAAGGCAAATGCATACCAAGATCTTCAAGCGGATTATTTCGCGTATTACGCATCAACTCCTCGATTGTGTCTGGACCATCGGATGTTGAGCGGGCACCCATAGCGGCCTCGTTGACTTCCAAGAACACCCAATAGTCGCCATTCTTGCGAACACCAGAATAGGCAGCAAATGATAGCGTTGCCGAATTTCCTGCTGTAGCCTTTTCTGGCACAACAGGTGCCAATGCTTTGATGATTAAGTCGACAACCCGCTGGATTTGGCAGAAGCGTGCTTCAGCTGCGGCCGGTGCGATAGGATTGAAGATCGAGCCGAGTGGCGCAGTTACTTTGACCGGGCGGAACGATCCTTCATTGGCTGGAATTGGATCCGCAAGCGTATAAGTGTCTAGCAGCAAAGCACGGAAGGCAAAGTAACATGCCACTTTTGTGGAGCCTTCAAATGGAACGTTGAAGGCGGTAGGGACTTGCGCTGACGAGCCGGTTAAGTCCACTTCGACGCCATCGCCGCGTACCTTGACGGTCACTTTGATCGGCAAAGTGACGCCACGGTTACGCCCGTCATCATCTAAGAAACCTTCTGCCGTGTAATCACCATCCGGTATCTCAGCAATCGCCCGGCGAAGCATTGATTCCGAATAGTCCATCAACTGATGGCAAGATTGGATAACAACGTCTTTGCTATAAGTGGCAAGTAATTCTTGAAACCGTCTTACACCCAGCTCTGCCGACGCGATTTGCGCCTCGAGATCGCCCATAACAAGGCTTGGTACGCGCGTATTATCGCGAATATAACGCCATAGCGACTCGTTGCGGACCCCTTCATTATAAAGCTTCAAGCCATTTAAGAGCATGCCTTCGGCATACATATCAGGCACATCGATGATCAGGCCCGGTGTAGCGGCGCCGATATCAACGTGGTGTGCCGTGTTACCAGAAAAGCCCACGAGCTCGCCCTCAAAGAATACGGGCATGACAATGGCGATATCGGGCGAGTGACTTGCTCCATAATAAGGGTGGTTATGGATGACGCAATCGCCAGGCTTCCATGCATCCAGCGGGATCGTTTTTTCAATACCACGCAGATAGCCAGGTATTGAACCGATATGCATTGGCGTTGAATCGGACTCGCAGAGCGTATTGAAATCTTTATCAAATAGTCCGGCGCCAAGATCCTGGCTTTCGCGAATGATCGAGGAATAGGACATCCGATAAAGGACATTGCCCATCTGTTCGGCGATGGCGTGAAGGGCTCCTGCAACAACTTGCAAGGTAATTGGATCGACGGTCTTGCTCATGGGATAAAACCTTTTTGCGAAACTGGATCAGGAACGAGCGACGTGAAGATCGCCGAACGACAGGACGGTAGCGATGTAGCCTGGAGGCACGAGCGTGGTTGAATTGTGTTGAACAATCAGCGCCGGACCCGAAACCGTATCGCCATCTTTCAACTTTCCGCGCGAATAGCGTGGCGTTGGCGTAGGTTTGCCATCGTCGAAGATGGTTTCACGAATATAAAGCTTTGCATCTTCAGGATTTTTACGGCCGCCCTTTTCGAGCTTAGGCAGTTTGAGTGTTTCGACATCGGCGGTTGCCACCACGCGAAGGGTTACGACTTCAACCATCTGGTCTTCGAACGCATGGCCATAGACTTGCTTATGGGCGTTGAAGAAGTTCTTGATGGCCGTGCTAACATTCGACTTGGTTAAATTCTCGGCTGGTAACTCGGCGCGTAGTTCAAAGCCTTGCCCCACATACCGACATTCCGCGATTTTCGTGAAGACCTGCTCGACAGGTGCGACGCCGTCAGAGTCGAGCTGGGCACGGGCTTCCGATATGAGCTTGTCGAAAGAAGCATTAATCGAATTAAATTCAGCGTCGGATGCAGTATTTAGCACAGTCAGTACCGATTTCGTAAACTCATATCGAAGCTCGGTAACAAGAAGCCCCATCGCTGCTGTAATGCCCGGATGCGCCGGTGAGATAACGTCCTTGGCATGGATCATCTCGGCGAGGGCTACTGCATGCAATGGTCCAGCACCACCAAATCCCATAAGGGAGAAGTTTCGTGGATCCACGCCCTTAGCTACAGAATTTGAATTGATGGCGAGCGCCATATTGTTGTTAATAATTTTAAGAATGCCGATCGCAGCGTCCGTTACCGAAAGACCGAGTTTGTCGGCGATATGCGTTTTGACAGCCGTATGGGAAAGGCTACCGTCGATTTTCAGATCACCGCCGAGAAATTGGTCAATATCGAGGCGACCGAGCACAACCTGTGCGTCAGTGACTGTTGGTTCAGTGCCGCCTTTGCCGTAACAGGCAGGACCTGGAACAGCGCCCGCTGATCTTGGCCCCACACGGAAGGCGCCACCGGCATCAATATAAGCGATAGAGCCACCACCAGCTCCAATCGCGTCGATGTCAATCATGGGTACCAGAACAGGTAATCCTGCCACCTCGGTATCGCGAGGATTTTTAACCCGAAGTTCACCATTTTCAATGACTGAAATATCAGCAGACGTGCCACCAATATCGATCGTGATGACGTTCTTTTTACCGCTATTTTCGCCCGTCCAGCGTCCGCCCATAACACCGCCGGCAGGACCCGAAAGCAAGAGGCCGATGGGAAGCTTCGACGAATTATCGATTGTCGAAATACCGCCGTTAGATTGCATAATACGTACGGTGGCTTTGACACCGGCCTGACGAAGTCGGCCTTCCAAATTATTAAGATAGGCAGACGTTTTAGGTCCGATATAGGCATTCATAGCGCAAGATGAGAAGCGCTCATATTCGCGCATAACGTTGACAACTTCAGAAGACGTACAGACGAAAGCATTTGGCATAGCCGCCTTCACGATCTCTTTTGCCTTTTGCTCATGCGCATCATTTAAAAATGAAAATAGGAATGAGATTACGACGGCATCGAGTTTCCGCTTTGCAAACAGTTCAGCCGCGTTTTTGACCTCATCAAGATTGAGAGGGACCTCAATATCACCCGTTGGCGGCATTAGACGTTCGGTAACAGCAATACGATTGCGGCGCTTGACCAATGGTTTTGTTTGCCAAGGCACATCAAATTGAAGTGAAAAATTGTGAGGGCGCTTATGGCGGCCCATATGCATGATGTCTCGGAAGCCCTTCGTCGTGATCATTCCAACTTCGGCGCCGTTCCGCTCGATGACCATGTTCGTGGCAACGGTGGTTCCATGAAACACAAAATCAATGTCGCTTGGCTCAAGGCCGGCTTGGCCGCAGATTTCAACAATGCCTCGAACCACGCCTTCGGATTGATCAGCAGGTGTACTTGAAACTTTATGAACATACACTTGTTGATCGCCGCCTGGTAGGCTGCGTTCTAGAACGATATCGGTAAAAGTTCCGCCTACATCCACACCTACACGTATCATTGAAGTTGTATCCCCTGTTCGTGACCCAAAAGTTATTTGGCAAATTAATAGAGGCTATTCGATAAATTGATATCGATATCAGAGCACCGAGTTCTGACAATCCCTATGACTGATCAGCCTGATAAAAATGTCAAGTCGCGCGTTTATAACGCGCGACCTTATTATTTTTATTTTGATAAGCCGCTTAAATGAAGATTGTCGCTTATCCTTTAATTGAGTTGAGATAGTCGACGCAGTGATCAACCGATTCCACATCCGCAAATTTTGCATCAATGTCATAAAGGTTCCAAGCCACGGCGCCGGGTACGCGATCACCAATACATTCGCGAACGGCGATTGTCCGGAAGCCTTCTGCTAGACCGTCGCAAATGGTTGTTCTGACGCATGCCGTTGCCGTGACGCCGGTAACAAGAATGGTGTCAACACCGCATGAGCGCAGATAACCGGCAAGGGGCGTGCCGCTAAAGGAGCTAGCCCGCTTCTTCATCATGACATATTCGCCGTCCACCGGTGCAATGCGGGAATCAATAGCCCAAAGATGTTCGTCGGCAAGATTAACGGCTTCGACAGGGATCTTATGATGCCACATGCCCATATCGGTGGTTGGATCATTGATGTTCGTATTTTGATAGGCCGTCGTTACGTGCACAACAACGTGGTTATTGTCCCGGCAGGCTGCCAGCAAGCGTTGCATACCTGGAATAATTTGCTCGTCGATATTTTCACAGGTGAACGGATTGCCTGGACGTGTCCAGGCATTAGCGAGATCAACGCTGATCAATGCGGGCTTTTTGCCAAAGCCAATTCGCCGTTGAAAGCCGCGCTTTTTGTAAACGGCTGTACTCGCATCAAAAGCCTGTTGCAAAACCTTATCGAGATCCTTGATATCTATGGTCATAATCTTCCCCTAAAATTGAAGTTCTTTAGAGCCATTGCTGTCGGCTCAATGGTGACCAGTCGAACGCGATAGCGGTCTCTCGGCAAGGACAGAAATGTTTAATATTAGTGCATAATTTGCATTAAAAGAGCTTTGTGACATACTGGTTCGACAATAACGATGGGGTAAAGGCCTATGCGTGACCGGCTACCGGAAATGTCTGATATTCATGCCTTTTTGCTTGTCGCGGAGGAATTAAGCTTCCGAAAGGCCGCGGATCGATTGTTGATTGACCAATCCGTACTCAGTCGTCGTATTCGAAACTTTGAAGAGCGTATTGGATTTTCTCTTTTTTTCCGCACAACCCGCGATGTTGTCCTCACTGAACCTGGGCGCGTCATGTTGTCTCGGTTAAAGCCAATGTTTGGCGAGCTTGGCAATTTGCTTGCTGACGCCCGTTCCGTAGCCGAAGGAACAACGGGACGATTGCGGATGGCCTACATGTCTTTCGCCGCTACCCGTCTAATGCCGCACTATGTCAAACGATTTTCAGCTGCTCATCCTAAAGTGAGCCTGGAGTTAAATTATCTGCCTACGATGCAACAAAAAATTGCGATCGAACGTGAAGAAATTGATGTTGGGCTCATGCTAGGGCCGGTCGATCATCCGGACTTGGATTCATTGGTTGTTGCGCAGGAACAGATGAATTTTGTCGCCCGGCACGATCATCCACTCGTGCGACGTTCCGAAATTTTGATGAAGGATGTTGCTTCGTGTCCACTGGTGCTGGGCGACACTCAGGAATGGGAGTTATTTCGTAAGATCCTCGAACGCCCCTTTAAAGCTAACGGTCTCAAACTATCCGTCGCTTATCAAGCATCCAACGCGATGGGTATAATGGGCCTTGTGGTTGGAGGCCTCGGTGCTACTATCTTTGTCGAGAGCATTGAGGCTATTCTGCCAGTGGGACTAGTGGCACGGCCTATCGCTGACTGTCGTGATTCAGTAACAACAGTCCTCTGTTGGAAACGTGGCCAAGCGTCGCCCGCCTTGCGTCATCTACTGGGAATTGCTCGTCCCGGTAGTAAGTTGAAACAACGAAAATCGTAACCGCGCTTCAGATAGCCAATATTCGCTTTGCTCTGGCGATCACGGGTGCGTCTACCATCGCTCCGTCGACCGAGCTCACGGATATATTTTTTGTTGCAGCAATGATTTTTTCGGCCCAAGCAATCTCGTCCGGTGAAGGCGTCATCGCCAGGCGGATAGGCTGAATTTGCTTTGGGTGGATGGCCAGCTTTCCTCGAAACCCAAGGGATCGAGCTCGAAGTGCATCAATACTTGTGGCTTCGGCATCCGTTAGATTAGTAGTCACGCCGTCCAGAGGACCAGGCAGGCCAGTCAAACGGGATTTCAATACAATCTCGCTTCGCGCTGAAAGAAGCGGCTCCCAAGCAGGCGCACAATCAATGTCCAGTGCGTAATCAAGCGATCCGAATGCGGCTAATGCTACCTCTGGGCCGCTTAGAAGATCAGAGAGGGCATTCAAGCCTGCCGCGCTTTCGATAAGCGGTATGATTGGCAAAGGGCGCCCTATGACAGTTTTTATGACGTCAATGCTCGCTCTCGTTTCTGCTTTTGGCAGCATAATGGCAGAAATGTCAGTTGTGGCTAACGCGGATAGGTCGTCATTGTGCCAAACGGTACCATAGGCGTTAATTCGAACTATGACGGGTAATCCATGGATGCCATGCCGCATAACGACATCACGTGCGGACGCCTTGGCAGCAGGGGCTACGGCATCTTCTAGGTCGATAATAATCGCGTCGGCACCCGATTGAGCGGCCTTAGCAATTAGGTTTGGTTTGTCGCCTGGTACAAAAAGAGGCGCAATTGGCGGTTTAAAGTTAAAAGTCATGGCTCGATCTTAGAAAACTCGTTTCGGACGGCATCTGTATCGACACCTAAGCCGGGTACATTTGGATTAATTTTATTCTCATCAAAGCGACCAGCGCGGGCAGGATAACTCACGGGTCCATTGATAGTAT
>DAIOVR010000004.1:13284-43118 GCA_036758905.1 Beijerinckiaceae bacterium
GGGGCGATAGAGGGATGGGCAAGACCTAGTCGTTTCGGTGATTTTCCGCCCTCGTGTTGTAGCAACGGAACGGTCATCAATTCTGCCGTTGCATCAAACATTGAAAGCCTAAGATCAGCGCCTTCTCCGGTTCGCCCGCGTTTGATTAAAGCCTCGAGAATAGCTTCATAAGTTGCAAGGCCTGTCGCGATATCGACAACCGAAATGCCAACGCGGGCAGGCGCTTCTGGCCCGCCTGTAACGGAGGCTAATCCAGCTTCTGCTTGAATAAGTAGATCATAAGCCTTCCGTTCCGCTGACGGGCCGTCTTCGCCAAAGCCCGAAATAGAAGCGATAATCAGCTTCGGATAGGTATTACGCAGACGTTCTCGTTCGAAGCCTAGCTTTTCCAATGCACCCGGTTTCAGATTTTGAACGAGCACATCGGCTTGCGCAATAATGCGCTCAAGCAACTGCTTATCTGCCTCAAGGCGTAAATCAAGAATAACCGATTCTTTTCCGCGGTTGAGCCAAACGAAATAGGAACTTTCGCCCTTGGCTACCGCGTCATATCCGCGCCCGAAATCGCCCTCGGGCCGTTCAATTTTAATAATACGTGCTCCAGCATCGGCGAGGCGGCACGTTGCCAGAGGGGCAGCAACTGCCTGTTCGAGTGAAACGACAAGCAATCCATCTAGAGCGCGGACCATAAATAATCTCTAATAACTGCGCGGCATGCCAAGAACATGCTCGCCAACATAGGCCAAAATTAAATTGGTCGAGATAGGAGCAACTTGATAGAGTCGCGTTTCTCTAAATTTGCGTTCAACATCATATTCAACGGCGAAGCCAAAACCGCCATGCGTTTGGATGCAGGCATTAGCAGCTGCAAAACTAGCATCTGCTGCCAGAAGTTTAGCCATATTCGCTTCTGCTCCAAACGGCTGCCCCGCATCATGAAGCGCAGCGGCTTTGAACCGCATGAGATCGGCGGCTTCAACATCGATATGCGCCTTGGCTATTGGAAATTGTACGCCCTGATTTTGCCCGATTGGGCGATCGAAAACGATACGCTCTTTTGAATATCGACTGGCCTTCTCAACAAACCAGCGGCCATCGCCGATGCATTCGGCTGCGATCAGCACACGCTCAGCGTTTAATCCCTCAAGGATCGTCTTGAAGCCTTTGCCTTCAAGTCCAATGATGTTTTCTTCTGGCACCTCTAAATCGTCAAAAAATACTGTATTGGTTTCATGGTTGACCATGTTACGGATCGGCTGGACCCGCATGCCGTTTTGTAACGCCTTCTCAACTTCGACAATAAACACGGACAATCCATCAGATTTCTTTTTTACTTCTTCGATTGGCGTTGTTCTCGCCAATACGAGCATTAAATCAGAATGCTGAAGGCGAGATGTCCAAACTTTTTGCCCATTGATCACGTAGCGATCACCCTTTTTGACCGCACGCGTTTTAAGTTTGGTTGTATCTGAGCCAGTCGATGGTTCGGTAACAGCCATGCTTTGAAGGCGGAGCTCGCCCGCTGCAATTTTAGGAAGATATCGCTGCTTCTGCGCTTCCGACCCAGCCCGCAAAACGGTTGACATGTTGTACATCTGGCCATGGACGGCGCCGGAATTGCCCCCTGACCGATTGATTTCCTCCATGATAATGGACGCTTCGACGAGCCCCAAGCCGGAGCCGCCATATTCTTCCGGGATCAAGGCCGATAGCCAACCCGCCTTTGTCAGAGCATTTGCAAAGGCCTCAGGATATCCCCGCTCGTCGTCAATTTTCTGCCAATAGGTGCTATCAAATGTCGCACAAAGCGCGCGCATGGCATCGCGCAATTCGATATGGTCGGAGGCGGAGGGTAACGTAAACGACATGAGGATACTCTTGCGCGAATTAGACTTCTAGGCTCATGATTGGAGAGCCACTACGGCATGGTTGTCAACCTATGACCGAATGTCTCAATGGCTAAACATTTAGAAAAGCGAGTAGCAATATGGGGAATCCTTCCATTCTAGGCGACGTCTTGGCATTGGCCATGCTTCCTAGTGATTCGATCCCTACCGTTCCACGTGGATTGGCCAAGCTTTCGCTTTTCGATTGGTTGGTTGTAGGAAAAGCCGGTTCAACCGAGCCGGTTTCGCGGATCGTTTCTGATTTTATCATGGAAGAGGGTGGGGAGCCCCAATCGAGCGTTTTTGGGTTGCCATTAAAACTTCCGGCGCGAGCGGCTGCGATGGCCAATGGCACAATTTCTCACGCGCTCGATTATGACGACACGCATTTTGCGCATGTTGGCCATCTTTCCGTCGGCATAATGCCGGCAGCGCTTGCCGTTGGCGAGGCGGTGAATGCATCGGGGACCTCCGTATTAGAGGCCTTTATTATTGGTGCTGAAGCAGCATGCCGTATTGGCATCACGTTTGGACGCCAGCATTATGAAGCTGGATTTCATCAGACGGCAACAGCGGGAGCTTTTGGCGCAACAATAGCAGCAGGTCGATTGATGGGATTATCATCGGTTGAAATGCAAATGGCTCTTGGTATTGTCAGTACGCGCGCATCGGGTCTCAAATCTCAGTTTGGCACGATGGGTAAGCCCTTTAATGCTGGGATTGCAGCATCAAATGGCGTTGAGGCGGTAAAGCTAGCGAGCCGCGGCTTCATCTCCAGTGATGATGGACTATCGGGCCCGCAAGGATTTATTCAAACCCACAGCCATAATCCCAATTATCGGGAGGCTTGGATTGATGCCCCACCAGCACGTTTTATATTTGAAGACAATAAATATAAGCTTCACGCTTGCTGTCATGGCACCCATGCTATGATTGAAGCTTTACTTCAAGAGCTTCATGAACGACCTTTTCTGCCTAACGACGTGATGACCTTAACACTCATCGTCAATCCGCGCTGGCTTAAGGTCTGTGATATTAAAGTTCCTCGTACCGGTTTGGAAATTAAGTTTAGCTATACGTGGCTGGCATCCATGACTCTCTTCGGTATCGACACATCGAATGATGCAACCTATCAAGATGCGCTTTGCCAAGCTGCCCATATTGTTGATTTTTCATCCAAGATAACGGTAATCTCCGATCCTGAAGTTAGCGACATGCAAACCAAGGTTATTATTACGATGAAAGATAGTGGCCGGAGGGAGCTCTTCTTTGATCTTGCTGCACGAATTCCAGAGGCGGTACTTGCGGAAAGACTTCGAAAAAAGGCGTCATCCCTGATAGGATCCGAAATAGCGGAACATATTTGGCTGATGCTTTCATCTGTTGAATCCTTATCAGCCCGCGATATAGCGGCGTTAATGAATGTATAAGAGAAAGTGCTTCAATGGATGATCTTGAATTAAAAACGAGATTTGCCTCATGGATCGGTAAAAAAGTTGAACGGCAGGACGTTATCGATCCTCGCCTCGTTGAGCAATATCATGCGACGCTGCATCCTTATCTCTACGCCAATTCGAATGTTCCATTAGGTATTTTTTGGTGCCTCAGTCCTGATATTACCACGTCAGGAAAGCTTGGTGGTGATGGTCATCCGAAGACTGGAATTTTTATGCCGGATCTTCCATTTCCGCGCAGAATGTGGGCTGGTGGCGAGCTTCTCTTTCACAGTGAATTTTCATCTGATAAGCCCATTGATAAGACAACGGCTATTGAAGATATAACAGTCAAATCCGGCAAAAGTGGTCAACTTGGTTTTGTGACCGTCCGACATCATTATCATGAGAGTGGCAAGCTAATTTTGGATGAAAGACAGGATATTGTATATCGCGAGCCGTCACCTTTAACCGTCGATCCGAAGCCTACGATAGAAACGCGTTCAGCTCTTGATGTTTTGACTGTTGAGGCAAATTCCACCCTCTTGTTTCGCTATTCGGCCCTAACCTTTAATGGACATCGAATTCATTATGATTATCCCTACGCGACAGGGGTCGAAGGTTATTCAGGGCTCGTCGTTCACGGTCCAATTCAGGCTACTTTTATGTTAAATTTGGCATCAAAATGTCTAGGCAGATGTCCCCGCAGGTTTGCATATCGTGGACAAACGCCGCTGATTTCGGGACAAACATTCCAAGTTGAAGCCTTTTCACGGCCAGAGGGTGGAATCGATGCACGCGTCGTTTCTGCCCAAGGAATAGTCACCATGACCGCGCAGGCCGAGCTATGACTTTAGCGATGTTTGGCTATGACTTGCATATGGGAAAGACCTGAACCACGCTATTCAATGCCGCCTTATCAACATTCATAAAGGAACAATCATTATGGCTCAGCGTATTATTGATCTTAGTCTCCTCATCGAAGACAACATGCCGGCCCATAAATTGTTCCAGCGTCCGATTTATACGGTTCATATGAGCCACGAGTCAGCGAAGTCATTTAATCTTGGTGTGCCGGGCGATGCGATGACCTTCCAAACGAATTTCATTGCGACGCTTGATCATGTAGGGACCCATGTTGATGCCTTCCGGCATGTTAGTCCCACAGGACAAGCGGTCGACGAAATGCCGCTCGATTTGTTCATGGGTAAGGCGGTATGTTTTGATTTACGTCATATTGGTGATCTCGAAGACATCACTGAGGCTGATATGATGGCTGCCGAGGCCAAGAGCGGCGTAAAGGTCGACGGTCATATTGTCTTACTTTGCACCGGATTTCATCAGCGGAACTATCCTTCGATCGACTCTGTTTGGAAAAATCCTCAATTAACGGTAGGTGCTACCCAATGGCTCCATGATCATGGATCAAGAATGCACGGGGTGGAGGGGCCTTCCACCGATAGGCCTACGGATAATATTTTTGCACAACATCGCTTATGTCGTGATCTTGGAATTAGCCATTGGGAATGGCTTGTGAATCTCGAAGAATTGATCGGCAAAGGTGAGGTTCAGTTCTTTGGCGTTCCACTTAAATTTAAGGGTGGCTCTGGCTCGCCCGTTCGCGCTTTCGCTATCGTAAACGAGTAGTGATGTTCTCTACTTGTTAGGAAGTGTGAAGGGGTAAGTGCATGGATGATTTATCGCGCCTTTCTGCTTATGAATTGGCAAGTCTTGTTGCCTCAAAAGCAGTTTCGCCCGTTGAAATCACTCAATTTTCGCTTGATCGTGCCGAAGAAACACAAGGCACTCTCAATACCTTTTTTCACCTTATGCCACATGAGGCGATGCTTGCTGCCAAGCAGGCTGAGAAGGCGGTGTTACAAGGTGAAAAGCTTGGACCACTGCATGGAATACCTTTCTCCGCCAAAGACCTAATGGCTGTTGCAGGCGCACCCTATGCTTCGGGTTCGCGTGCAATGGCAAATAATATGGCTACGGTTGATGCTCCTGCGGTTGAGCGAGCAAAAGCGGCAGGTGCTATTCTAATCGGCAAAACAACAACCAGCGAATTCGGATGCAAGCCCGTTGGAGATAGTCCGCTGACGGGGATTACGCGTAATCCGTTCAACCACTCAAAGTCTCCGGGGGGATCAAGCGCTGGCGCGGCGGCCTCGGTCGCGGCTGGCATTACACCCTTTGCTCTTGGTACGGATGGTGGTGGCTCAATTCGTATCCCTGCAAGCTTTTGTGCATTGGCTGGAATAAAGGCACAGTTTGGTCGCGTTCCGGTTTGGCCCACTTCAGCAACGCCCACTTTGGCTCATGTAGGCCCGCTTGCCCGCTCGATACAAGATGCGACAATGTTACTTTCGGCTATTTCTGGATATGATGAACGTGATCCAGCGAGCGTTTCTGCACAATGCCCTGATTTTTTGTCGGCTTTGAATACCGATATTTCGAGCCTTCGTATCGCTGTCAGTTCTACATTAGGCTATGCTCGGCCTGATGCAAATGTTGTGATGGTGCTGAACAACGCCGCCTCTGTTTTTGAAAAGTTAGGCTGTGAAGTTGTTCATATTGATACTGTCTTTGAAACTGATCCTGCCGATCTTTGGACAGCGGAATTCTATGCGGGCGTCGGCACGCGCCTTCGTCCGTTTCTTGAAAAAGATCGAGCGCTTCTTGATCCGGCTGTCGCCCAAATTCTTGAAGCCGCATTGGCACAGGGAATGCGTGAGTATTATGAAAAGGTTTTTGCGCGCTATGCACTTAGAGAGCGCGTTCGTACCTTTTTTGAATCTTATGATATTTTGCTTACGCCCGTATCTCCTGTTTCATCAATCGATACGGGTAAAAATATACCCGATCATTTGCTTGACAGAAACCTAGTATCTTGGATTTTCTATACGTACCCGTTTAATCTAACGGGTCAGCCGGCACTAACCATTCCAGGCGGCATAGATGCTGAAGGTATGCCCGTTGGTATTCAACTTGTCGGGCGAACATTACGCGAAGTCGATATTATTGCTGCGGCTTCAGCGTTTGAAAAGGCAAACTCCATTCGTGATCAATTATTTCCGGTTAGGTGATTGATTTACGATAGGAATTCTTGACTTTTACTTTGCCATTATCAATTTCAAGCAAATCCAACCCATCAACTTTTAATTCGCTTCCATCCGCTTTTGTCGCTATAAAGCGCCATTCGGTAAGGATACGATTTTCAGCGATATATGTAGATCGGCTTGATGACCATTGTGCATCGGGAAACGTTTGAAAAATTGAAGCATAGGCTGTGCGCACTGCTTCTTGCCCTATATAAACGGTGCCACGAGGGTCAGCTCCGGCGGATGAATGAAATTCACACTGATCACTCGACATTGCCATGATCGTATCGAGATCGTGAGCATTCCAAGCTGCCGAAAATCTCGCTGGATCGAACGTAACACTTTCATTTTTCATCGTTAAAGTTCCAAACTTTTGCTTTGCTGTTAGCTGGAAGTGCCGACATAATTTGTCATAAAGTAGTCTAAGAATACTTGGGCGCTGGGTGATAATTTGGTGCCTCTGAGCCAAGCTAATCCAACATCCATCGACGGAATAGTATCTTCTAAATTACGAGTTTCGATACGTTGACCCTCAAGTGACCAAGGTCTGTATACCATATCGGACAAGATGGTTACGCCCATGCCAGATGCCACCATGCTACGAACGGCTTCAAGGGATGATGTTCGGAAAATGACGTTGGGACGACTGGAAACCTGCGACCAGTATCGGCCTGCCGTCTGATTGGCTTCATCAACAGTAAGCATGATCATGGGTTCTTCTGCTACATCGGCAAGGGTTACTTTTTCCATTTTAAGGAGCCTATGATCGCTCGAAACCCATAGTCTTCGGCGCGAACGAATGAGTTCAGAGGTTTGAAGCCGGTCTGCATTCTCAATATTGGAGATGAGAATAATGCCAATATCAAGAGCGCCATCCAGCAGGGCCTGTTCCACAACCGAACGCGAAGCTTCGTAAAGATCAATCGTTAGATTGGGGAAATTTCGTGAAAATCGAGCATAATGTTGAGGAAGAAAGTAGCCCGAAACGGTATAAGTAACGCCAACACGAACAACACCACTAATGATTGAATCAGATGTTGTTTGAATTGATACAGCTTCATTGACAGCGGCGAGGACATTTCTTGCGCGTGGTAGAAAGCGGTTTCCATCAGCCGTTAGCGAAACTCCCGTTGGATTTCGTTCAAAGAGCTTTACGCCAAGGACTTGCTCTAATTGTTGGATGGCTGAGGTAACGGCTGATTGAGAGACGTTTAACTCTACAGCGGCATGCGAAATTTGACGCAATTCAGCTGCGGCAATGAAATATCGCACCTGTTTCAATGAAATGTTCACGCGGTCGCCTCTCTTGCACAACAGTCGCTTACGAAATTGAATCTCAAAGCCAATTCAATTATCTATTTTTTAGATATATACATAGGCAATATCTAAAAAATCAATTTAATTCAATCTTGGGTTGGTTGAAGGTGTCATAATCTACAAAAAATGTCAGCAGATTAAATTTTATTTGTATGCGGTGCTGTCACGATGGTCTGTGACATATGGATACAGCTTTACCAAAAAATATTGCAATATAGCGTCAAAATTTCCTTATTTATGCAAAATTTTGAGGAATATCATGCTTCTCGCCGAGTATTCGAAATTAAATATGCGCCAGCTTGCGGGGCAGATTTTCTGCTGGTTTAGCTGAATTGGGAGAATTGATAGGCTTGTATTGATTTTTTTGATGTTAATAATAAAAATCCAAAATTATTTAATTTCTTACTTGACGACGAGGTCATTCGGTCATCTTCTTGTCATCAAGAGGCTGGGTGTTCGCTCGAACCCAAGCTGCAAATTTTAAATCGACGAAAGACGAGGCGACAGAAGGCATATGACGGACGTTCTGCGTATCGAGAGTCTCAGCAAGTCGTATGGTGCGAAGCCGGCTCTTCGCAATGTATCGTTATCGGTAGCTGACAACGAGTACGTATCACTCCTTGGCCCCAGCGGTTCGGGTAAGACCGTGTTGCTCCGTTTGATCGCCGGATTTGAGCAGCCTGACTCAGGGCGTATCCTTTTTGACGGAAATGATATTGCTTCAGTTCCTGCTCATGAGCGCGGTATTGGCTTTGTGTTTCAAAATTTTGCTTTGTTTCCGCATCTTTCGGTTTACGACAACATCGCTTTTGGCCTCGTTCATCGTGAACGGAACCCGATGACGGATGCAACGCTGCTTCGCTCCAAGATCATGGAGATGGTTGAGCTGGTTGGGCTCAAAGGTCTTGAAGATCGTGGTGTTCATCAGATTTCGGGTGGTCAGCGTCAACGTGTTGCGTTGGCTCGGACCTTGGTTAGCCAGCCGAGAATTGTTCTTCTCGATGAGCCTCTAGGTGCATTAGATGCTAATCTTCGTACGCGTATGCGTGGCGAGTTGCGTCGGATTCGCAGCCAACTTGGTGTGACGTTCCTTCATGTTACAGGAAGCGAAACCGAGGCGCTGGCGATGGGGGATCGGATTGTTGTATTGGACAATGGTTCGATAGGGCAAATTGATACGCCTGATACCGTATATAATAGGCCTATTTCACCTAATGTTGCGCGTTATCTCAATTGCTATAATCTTTTTGAAGGCTCAATTGTTGGCGACGCATTTTCAAACGGGGTGCATCGTTTCCCGCTTAAGGGCGCTTTAAAACCAAATTCGGTACCCGCTTATGCCATAAGGCAGGATCTAATCTCAATTCGCCAATCTGGTGGCTCGCTTCTAGATGGGGAGGTTGGTCTTACGGCAACCTATCTCGCCAGTGAATATACTGGCTCTGCTTTCATGTATTTCTTCAAAGCAGCTGACGGGCATATCGTTGAGGTTGAAGGACATCTAAGCCATCGCGCACCACAGAATCTTGATGCTAATTCGACTTACCAGCTTGTCTGGAAGGCCGATGAAGCTCTAGTTTACGGTTGATTTGATGGTAATGAAAACATATTTGGACGGATCCCTATCATGACCATTGCTTCTCAATCACCGGACAGCATTGATAAGTCGGCCATCGGTCCTAGCATGAGGTCGTCGAAGGCCTCATATTGGTTGATTGCTCCTGGCGTAATCTGGATGACGCTTTTTCTGATCGTACCGCTGGGTATGATGGTCTATGTTTCGTTCTGGACACAGACAACGTTTAAGATCGAGCCAGTTTTAACAACGAAGAGCTGGGAGGCCTTTTTCTCCAGCGATACTTATCTGAGCGCCCTTTGGACAACCGTCCGCATTTGGCTACTGGTGCTTCTGTCAACTTTTGTTGTTGGTTATCCGACGGCTCTTTTTGTGGGACTCTTTATCAAAAATAAGACGCTATCTACTGCGCTTCTGGTGCTATGCGTGATTCCTTTTTGGACATCGTTTTTGATCCGCGTGCTTGCTTGGCGTCCGATGCTCGGTAAAGAAGGTGCAATCAATATTATTTTGCAGGCGTTCCATATTACGCGTGAACCAATTGAAGCGCTTCTCTTTACGGAATTGTCTGTCGTAATTGGAATGACGCAGATTTATTGCGTTTTTATGGTTGGTCCGATTGCCTTCATGCTTGGCCGAATTGATCCAAATGTCATAGAGGCTGCGCGTGATCTTGGAGCTTCCTTCTCTCGCATCTTCAGAACGATTATTTTGCCACTCTCTATGCCTGGCGTCGTCGTCGGAGCAATTTTTGTCTCGGTAATGGTGTTGGGTGAATTCGCAACGGCCGCGGCATTATCCGGCCGCAAAGTAAATATGCTCGGCAACATTATCGTTACCCAAGTTGGTTCTTTAAAATGGGCTTTTGCGGCCGTTGTTGGTGTTGTTTTAACAATCTTGATGGGGCTTGTCGTTGCAGGCTTCCTTCGAATAGTTGATCTGAAGCGGGAGCTTTGAACCGATGCAAACGACTGTCATCAAACCGGTTCTCAGTGTATACACGGGAATATTTCTCCTGTTTCTTTACGGCCCATTCGTTGTGCTTGGGATCTTGTCGTTTCAGACTGGACCAAATGGCGGACCACAATTCCCAATCATCGAGTGGTCTACCTATTGGTATCAGCATGTTTTCGGCCTAACACCGCCGTCGCGTATCGCGCCGCTCCCGATTTATGAAGGGCTTGCCAGATCGTTGACGTTGGCCTTTATGACGATGATCGTGTCGACCGTCCTCGGTGTTATGTCGGCTCAAGCCTTTCGGACGAAGTTCAAAGGGTCGGATGCGGTTTTTTATCTCATCGTCTTGGGCATGATGGTTCCTGGTGTACTTGTCGGTCTCGGCCTTGCGCTGGTTGCCAATATTATGGGGATTGACCGGACTTGGTGGGGAACGGCCTTTGTTCTTCATGTTGTCTACACATTCCCATTTGCCTTCTTGGTCATGCTGGCGATTTTTAATCGCTTTGACTCATCGGTTGAGGAGGCAGCTTGGTCTTTAGGTGTCTCGCCGATAAAGACCTTCAGAAAAGTAACGTTTCCGCTGATATTCCCAGGTGTTTTGTCGGCGATGTTGTTCGCCTTTACGCTCTCCTATGATGAATTCTCGCGGACATTGTTTGCTTCAGGGCGCGATTTAACCTTGCCGCTTGCGATTTACGGTACATTCTCGATTGAGATTCATCCGAATATTTTTGCGTTTGGCGTTTTGACAACACTGTTTTCTTTCTCTCTGTTGGCCGTCTACGCAATCCTTATGACCGCCTCACTTCGACGTGCAAAGCGCCTCGCTATTCAGGAGGATGCATAAATGTCGGCTGGAGTTGCCATTGTAACCGGGGCAGGGTCAGGAATAGGACGGGCTATTGCGCATCGTCTCGCCAAGGATGGCCTGTCCGTTATGGTCAATGATCTAAGTTCAGATCGCGCCCAAGCGGTAGCCGGTGAAATAATGGCGGCGGGTGGTAACGCAGCTTCGACCTTTGGTGACGTGTCAAAAGAGGCCGATGTTGCTGAAATGGTCTCGGCAACAAAACGAGCATTCGGCGATTGTACTGTCCTTGTGAACAATGCTGGCCATGTGCATCAAGCCCATTTTGTTGATCTTGAAGTTGCTGAATTTGACAGGATGTTTGCTGTTCATGTTCGTGGTACATTTTTATGTACCAAAGCGGTACTAGGGCCGATGCTGAAAGCAAAAAAAGGCGTTGTAATTAATATTGCTTCGCAACTGGGTCAAATTGGCGGTATTGAGCTTGTCCATTATAGCGCAGCAAAATCGGCTATTATCGGGCTAACAAAATCTTTAGCTCGCGAAGTAAGTGCCAAGGGGGTCCGCGTTAACGCGGTAGCTCCGGGGCCAATTAATACGCCTCTTGTGATGGCGCTGTCTGATGATTGGCGCAAAGCAAAAACAGCGGAATTACCGCTTGGTCGGTTTGGCGAGCCGGATGAAGTGGCTGCTACTGTTTCGTTCCTCGCATCCGATGAGGCGTCGTTGTTCGTCGGTCAGACATTAGGCCCAAATTCGGGAGACGTGATGTTATGAAAAGGCCCGCTGTAAAATCAGTTAAAAAGCCATCCTTAAAAAAGAGTATTGCGCCAGCGCGGTCTTCGAAAAGTTCGGAAAAGAAGCCGGTTGTTTTGATAACAGGTGGCGGGATCGGAATTGGACGCTCAACGGGGCATGCCTTTGCAAAAGCGGGCTACCATGTTGTCGTTACCGATGTGTTGGTTAAAGAAGGAAAGGCCGTTGTTGGTGAAATAGTCGCCGCCGGTGGAACCGCTGAATTTCATAAGCTCAATGTCCGGTCAACTTCCGAAGCTGATTCCCTTGTTGCCGATCTTCAGAAGAGGTTTGGAGCGATCGATTGCATCGTCGCCAATGCTGGAATCGCTCACAAGGTACCTCTTGGAAAATTAACCGACGAGAAATGGGACGAAACCTTTGACATCGATCTGAAGGGTATGATCCGCGTTATTAGGCCGGCCTTGCCTGCGATGAAAAAGCGCGGCTCTGGAGCTATCGTCTGTATTTCGTCTATCATGGGTATTGCGTATGGTTGGGACGAGCATGTGCATTATTCTTCTGCGAAGGCTGGTGTGATTGGGCTTATACGTGGTTTGGCTGTTGAATTAGCCAAAGATGGAATTCGCGTTAATGGAATTGCGCCAGGCTATATACGGACAGCCCAGCTTCTTTCTGAGAAGCATTCGCTGGGTCCTGCCGGCGCAGACAAAGCAGGTGAATTTATTCCAATGGGACGGATCGGCGAGCCAGATGAGATCGCCGATGTTGTTCTGTTTCTGGCATCCTCGGCAGCCCGTTATATGACGGGTCAGACGGTGGTGGTTGATGGTGGACTTCTGGTCGGGAGGTACTAAGACCTGAAGTTGCTATTAATCGTTTTGGTAGTGTGAAAACAACATTTGGAGGTGACCACGCATGGTCGATAAGCTCGAACTGTCTCGGCGCAGTCTTCTAAAGTCCACCACGGGTGCTATTGCTCTCGCGATGGGTGCAGGAACGCCATTCCTATCTTCGCGTGCAGCCTATGCTGCCGCAGCTGATCTTGCTAAGCAGGAGCTTCGCACAATCGGTTTGTCTGTTACCGTTCAGGAACGTATCCTGGCGGACTATAAAAAGGCTTCGGGTGTAGGCTCGACGTCAGGCACAGCCGCTACCTTCCCAGACGCACAGACCAAGATCCTTTCGGGATCGAAGGACTATGATTGCTGGGAAACGATCGGCGAGCGTCTTCCAGCTGTCACCCAGACCAAGAATGTCGAGCCCATTCCAACCTCGGCGCTCAAGAACTGGGCTAATATCCGCGACACCTTCACGAAGCCAAGCTCCAAGCTTGAGAAGCGTGCGCAGATCACCGGCCAAATCTGGGCTGATGATAAGCAGACGTCGCTTTGGATGGTTCCAGCTGTCTATAACTACGACTCGATCGGCTACAATCCATCGGTTCTCTCCGATGAGGAAGCTAACACCTGGACGGCAATTTTCGACAAGAAGTGGAAGGGCAAGTCAGGCCTTAACACTGATCCGTTGATTGCACTCGGTCAGGCTGTCATGGCCATGAACACGCTCGGTCTTTCGAAGGTTGCCAACCCAGGTAACCCTAACAAGAAAGAAATCGAGGAAGCCATGAAGTTCCTCATCTCGAAGAAGAAGGAAGGCCAGTTCCGTGCACTTTGGGGCGATTTCGGCGAACTCGTCAACTTGATGGCTTCGGGCGAAATGGTCGTCTGCGATGCTTGGCAGCCAGCTGTTATGGCCGTTAAGGCACAGGGCAAGCCAGCCAAGTACGCTATTCCGAAGGAAGGCTATCGCGCTTGGTCGATCGGACCATCGTTGATTACGGGTTCCAAGAATAAGGAAGCCGTTTATGCCTACGCCGATTACTGGTTGTCAGGACCTCCAGGCATCACGGTTTCGGAGCAGGGGTATTATTCGCCTACGACGAACATCAAGAATGTCATGCCTGCTGATAAGTATGCATTCTGGTACGAAGGCAAGCCTTGGAAGGGTAAGGCTGAAGGCGGCATCAAGGAAGGTGATCTTCGTGATGGCGGCTCACTCGAAACCCGTGCGGCTAACGTCGCTTATTGGCACCAGTGGCCAGATGAGTACGACTTCCTCATGCAGAAGTGGGATGAATTCCTGAGCGCCTAAGGCACTTGGGTTAATCTAAATAGGGGTGGCAGGCTTTTGCCACCCCGACCTCTCTATTTCCTATCCAATCATTGAATAGTTCGGAGCCGCTGACCGTGGATCATGACCTGCAACTCCTTAATGTCGGCAAGGTTTATGACAATGGCACCCCCGCTGTCATCGACTTTAATCTTGACGTCAAGAAGGGCGAGTTTATCGCATTTCTTGGCCCATCAGGTTGTGGCAAGACGACCACTCTTCGGATGATTGCCGGTTTTGAAGACATCACAAGTGGTGACATTCTCATCCGTGGCCGCCGCATTAACGACATGCCGCCGGAAAAACGTCCCACATCGATGATTTTTCAGAATTATGCCTTATTTCCCCATATGAGTGTGCGGCAAAATGTTGGCTATGGCCTTGATGTTAAAGGCATGGCAAAGACTGAGCGTGATACCAAAGTAGACCGCATTCTTGATAAATTAGGTTTGTTGGATATTGCCGATGACTTAACCCACAAACTTTCTGGTGGCCAACGCCAACGTATCGCACTTGCTCGCGGCCTTGTGGTTGAACCTGACATCTTGTTGCTGGATGAACCTCTCGGTGCGCTTGATGCCAATCTGCGCAAAGCTATTCAAGCCGAACTTAAATTGTTGCAGCGTAATTTGGGAATTACATTCGTTTTCGTTACGCATGCTCAGTCCGAGGCGCTAACGCTTTCCGATCGCATCGTTGTTATGAATCAAGGCCGCGTTGAACAAATATCGGCACCGGAAGAATTATATACTAGACCAAATACGGCGTTCGTTGCTCAATTTATTGGTCGTAACACAATTTTTGATGGCACTGTTCTTGATGAAAATTCGGTAGAAGTAAAGATTGAGACGCCATTCGGTATCTTCACGGGAACGCCTAATAAGAGTCCGTCGGCTGGGCGTTCTGCAAAAATCGTCATTCCGTCGGAGTCGCTCGAAATTCATCCCGTCGGCAGTGTTACGCGCGATCAGATTTCTGCGGAATATAGCGGCAATGTTTTACCAGGTGTTATGGAGCGCGCAGACGTTATCGGACATTTAGTGCAGATGTCGATTACGCTGGTTGGTGGCTCATCGGTGATGCTCGAAGGACATGTTGAGAAATATCGCCGCGATGATCTAAAGCCACTTTCTGATGTTCTAATATCGTGGAAGTCGGAAAATGCGACGGTCATCAGCGCCTGAAATTTAAGTAATTAATAGGGTACCCATAAACTATGACTAACAAACCGCATATAGATGTGGGTCATCGTTCCGCTGTTGAAATCGGCGCGTTGATAAATGCAGGACTTGTTTCGGCAGAAGACGTAGCGGAGCGGACGATAGCCGCTATCAATGCCTACGAGGATAAAGCAATTTTTACCCGCGTAACTGCCGGTAGGGCGCTGACTGAGGCGCGCGCTTCGTCGAGACGTTTACGGGATGGAAGGCCAGCTGGTGTTCTAGAGGGTGTTCCGATCGCTTGGAAAGATTTGTTTGCGCTGAAAGGCATGACAACAACGGCAGGTTCGAAGGTGCTCGAAAATGACCCGCCAGCCGAAGTTGATGCAACAGTTGTTACCCGTCTCAAGGCTGCGGGGATGATCTGTGTTGGTCGAACCAATATGACTGAGTTTGCCTTTTCAGGCATCGGCATCAACCCGCATTATGGTACGCCACGTAATGTTCAATCGCGCGATGTCGCGCGGATTCCGGGAGGATCTTCCTCCGGTTCGGCCGTGGCCGTTGCAAGTGGCCTTGTACCAGTTGCGATTGGAACGGATACGGGTGGTTCGGTTCGAATACCTGCGGCGCTTAATGGAATAATTGGATATAAAGCATCAACGGGACGCTATCCGATGGATGGCGTTTATCCTCTGTCTCACACGCTCGATACAATTGGCATTTTTTCGAGAACAGTTGAGGATGCTGTTCTTGTCGATGCCGTAATGTGTGGTTTGATATTGCCTGTTGTTCGTCGGGCAACGTTGAAGGGCGTGCGTGTGCTTGTTCCAACAAACGTTGTGTTGGACGGTTGTGATGATGCGGTTCTTGAGAATTTCGAACGCTCTCTTGCTCGACTAGCTTCGGCGGGTGCGGTTATTATTCGCGGCCCCTTGCCTGTGTTTGATGAAATCCTTGAATTGTCAGCGCGTCGCGGAACGATTGTAAGCGCAGAGGCTTACTCCATACACAAAGAGCGCGTTGAAAGTGAACAAGCTAACGACATGGACCATAGGGTAGCGCGCCGTATTCGGGCCGCCTCCAATATGGCGATGGTTGATTACATAGCCGCAATGTTAGCTCGCAATCGGTTAATGGCTCAGATGACCGAAGAGATGGCGGGACGCTGCCTCGTTGCTATGCCTACCGTTGCCGAAACCGCACCTCGAATTGCAGACCTTGAAGCCGATGACGAGCTTTTTGCGCGTACCAACCTTAAAATGCTGCGCAATACAATGATGGGAAATTATCTGGGATGGTGTGGCGTATCTTTTCCAAATGGAACTGATGCGTCCGGCTTGCCAACGGCCATCTTATTGTCTGGCGCGCCAGGGGCAGACGAACAGCTTCTTTCGCTCTCAATGATGGCCGAGAAGATCATTCGTGATGGTGAAGATTGATCATTTATAACGATAAAGTGAGGATATGATGACTGAGGCTCTTCCACATCTCTTTTCTCCAATTACGCTAGCCGGACATGTTATCCCTAATCGGATTGCCATGGCCCCGCTGACACGCCAAGTAGCTGAGGCTGATGGTACGCCAACCGATGAAATGGCCGCTTATTACGCTAGGCGTGCCAAAGGTGGTATTGGGCTCATTATCACTGAAGGCACGTATGAGGTTGATGATCACCATGGCTGCAAGGCTTATCTTTCTCAGCCAGGCATAGCGAATGAAAAACATGTGGCTGCGTGGAAAAAGGTTGCTGATGCCATTCATGCCAATGGCGCAAAGGCGATCTTGCAATTGATGCATGCTGGCCGTGTTGCAGATCCGCGTGTATTATCGAAAGGCGTTCAGCCGGGAAGTGCGAGTGCCGGACAAAGCCAAGGCTGGGTGCTCTATACAGACAGCGAAGACGAGAAGCATTTGCGCGGCATTACGGGTGAATGGCCAAAAGTTACATTTGGACCTTGCCGAGAACTAACGGTCGCAGAAATTCACGAAATTGCTGATGGATTTGCAGCGGGTGCTAAGCGCGCTGTCGAAGCGGGCTTCGACGGCGTTGAGATCCACGGTGCAAACGGTTATCTGCTTTATCAATTCATTCATACATCCACCAATCATCGTACGGATGAATTTGGTGGGTCTGCCGCTAACCGTGTTCGCTTTGCTCGACTTGTTATCGATAAGGTTCGTGCGGCTATTGGTAAAGACAAAATCATTACTTTGCGTCTATCTCAAAACGGCGTCGATGATTTTGGTGGTGCTTGGGCGGGCGGTGTTGCAACCGCGAGGGAGATTGGAGCAGCCTTGAAGGGCGCACCGGTTGATGCTTTGCATTGGGCCAGCTTCGGCTGGAAAGACAATGGTGATCCGACGTCTGATGTACCTATGCCAGTTGCATTGAAAGAAGCCAGCGGCATTCCGATGATTGTTAATGGCGGTATCGATCAAGGTGCAGCCGCTGAGGAAGCGCTTACCGCTGGTGGATGCGACATGGTAGCAATCGGTCGGCCAAGCTTTGCCAACCCCGATTGGCCGCAAATGGTCCGTTCGGGCCAGCCTGTCGATCTTGTGCCCTTTAGTCGACACTATGTAATCAAGCCACCGCTTGATTTGTCGATTGCATATCCGGGCAATATTCCCGAACCCCATTGGCCTACCACTTGGTAATCTCAAAAAAGACTATTGGTTTTTAGAGTAAAATAAAAATGAAACTAGATGCTAAGAATTTGGCATCGACGGTAAAACAAAGAAGGAAAATCGCATGACCAAGAAAATTCTATGCACATTTGGAACGGATATCGATTCGGTGGCAGGCTGGATCGGTTCATATGGTGGGGGTGACTCTCCATCCGATATTCAGCGCGGCATTTTTGCGACCGAAGTTGGCGTGCCACGTTTGCTTACCCTGTTTAAGCGTTACGGATTGAAGACAAGCTTCTTCATTCCAGGCCACTCGCTTGAGACATTTCCGAAAGAGATGGAAATGATTGTTAAGGATGGACATGAAGTAGGAGCCCATGGTTACCTTCATGAAAATCCAATTGCGATGACGCCTACGCAGGAAGAAGATGTTTTGGTGAAGTCGATTGACCTCATCAAAAATCTGACGGGCAAATCGCCGCGCGGATATGTTGCCCCTTGGTGGGAAATGTCGAATTCAACGGCTGCATTGCTGTTGAAGCACGGCTTTAAATATGATCATAGCCAAGGCTATCGTGACTTCCAGCCGTTCTATGCGCGTGTCGGCGATAGCTGGAATACAATCGATTACTCCAAGTCTGCCAAGGATTGGATGCATCCTTTGAAGCACGGCAAGGAAATCGACCTCGTTGATATTGCGGCGAACTGGTATGTTGATGACCTTCCTCCAATGATGTTCATGAAGAAGGCGCCAAATAGTCACGGTTTCGTTAATCCTCGTGACATTGAGGAGCTTTGGCGTGATCAGTTCGACTGGGTCTATCGTGAGATGGATTATGCCGTGTTCGCCTTTACCATTCATCCGGATGTGGCGGGCCGTCCTCAGGTTCTTCTCATGCTTGAACGCCTGATCGAATATATCTCGAAGCATTCGGGTGTTGAATGGATGCCATTTGAAGATATCGCTGAAGACTTCCGTAAGCGGTATCCGTTTGCTGGCGGTAATCGTCCGGCTGTTATCTGATCGGCATAACGATTGTGGGCGGTAGTTAACTACTGCCCACATGAAGCCTAAAAAGGGTTTGACGATGTGCTCTGCCTGCGGATTTCCTGCCGCGCCCGGCCACTGGACGGAAGCGGGCGCTGCCAATGCTCACGAAAGATTGCGCGGACGGTTTCGTCGAGCACAAGTGCTGCAACGGGTCTTACCCTCTTATAATTTGAGTGTTAGCGAAACCAACGATATTCCTGGTATTCAATTGTCCACTTTGACAGGCAGTCAATCCATCGTCAGTCATCTCGATGAGGTTTGGGCATTGGCCGAGAAGGTGAATGGAGCGCCAGTTGATCCACTAGACAGGCGCTTCATTGGTGAAGAATGAGCGATACAGACGGGCGGATCCGATTAATTATTTTGGGTGGTTATCTCGGATCGGGAAAAACGACCTGGCTCCGTCATCAGCTGCACGAAGGAAACTTTCAGGGCGCATTGGTCATTGTCAACGAGGCTGCAGAAACGCCTATTGATGATGCGTTACTAGGAGGCTCCGAGCGACTTGCTGTGCTTGCGGGGGGCTGTGTCTGTTGCGCTGCCAAGCAGGACCTCATTGATCTCTTACGCCGAATTTCTGATGACCGTAGTCGAGCGGTGTCTACCGAGAGCCCGCTTGATCTGATTATCCTTGAAACGAGCGGTCTTGCTGATCCTGGTGCTATTGTTGAGGCGATCCGATCCGACCCCGTCCTCGTCTACCATATTGTTGTGAGTGAAGTGATTGTGGCGGTGGACGGTTTGCATGGCATGAGCCAATTGCGAAGCGAATCCCTCTCTCGCCATCAGATCGAAGTTGCAGATCAGCTGATCGTCACGAAGATGGACGCTGTTGATCAAGCCGAATTGGCACTGCTGTTAGCGACCCTTCAGGTTATGAGTCCAGGCGCGATGATTTCGGGCGCGGTTAAGGGCGTGCCCCATCAATTGCCGGAATTTAGCCAAGCCAAAGCGGAAAGCTTGAAGGATCTGTTAGCTGAGGATGTAAAAGCCCCGATTTTACCGACGCGGCTTCATCTTGATGACAGCATTGATTGGACGGCTTTCACTGTCTGGCTTTCAGCACTTCTCTATGCGCGTGGTGACGATATTGTTCGTGTGAAGGGTGTGATCCGAACGCCCGCAGGACGCCTCTTGCTCCAAACGGTTCGCAAGATTGTCCAATCCCCGGAAATTCTGCCTGAGCAGGGTGATACAAGAGAGGATAATATCGTCGTGATGATCGGCCGCGGTTTCACGCATTCACAATTGACGAAATCTCTTCGTCATTTTGTCGGCAGGCAGGGGAATTGAGGCCCTTATTTTACGTTGACGGTAGCAATCATGCCATATCGAATTTTGTAATAGCGGAAGTCAGATTATTTGTTTTTACAAATCTCAGGAGATCGGGCATGTTGAATAAAGTTTATAAGAATCCGCTGAATGTTGGAGAGGAGATGTTTCATGGTTTCCATTAATTGTGACATGGGCGAAGCATTTGGCCTTTATCATTTGGGAGATGACGAGGGCTTAATGCCGCTTATTTCCATTGCCAATGTGGCCTGTGGTTTTCATGGCTCCGACTTCAACCACATGCGCGAGACGGTTAGGCTAGCAAAGCGGCATGGTGTGAAGGTTGGGGCGCATCCATCCTTACCCGATTTGCAAGGGTTTGGCCGCCGCGAGATGAAGATGTCGCGTGAGGAAATGGCAAATTGCGTCATCTATCAAGTTGGCGCGTTGAAAGGCTTTCTTGACGCAGAAGGCATGGTGCTGAACCATATTAAACCCCATGGTTCGCTTTATGGAATGGCTGCCCGCCAACCAGATATCGCGCATGCCATTTGTGATGCTGCTGATATTTTCAAAGTGCCCTTGCTTGGCATGATCAATACGTTGCATGAAACGATTTATGCCGAAAGAGGCCATGCTTTTCAGTCCGAATATTATGCCGATCTCGATTACGCGGACGATGGCGGATTAATTGTTACACGCAAGCACGACGCCAAAGATCCAACCCTTGCCGCAAGCCGCTGTCTAACGGCAGTTCAGAATGGAACGACAACAACGGTTGGGGGTAAAACCATCACTGTTCGTGCCGATTCCATTTGTGTTCATTCAGACACCCCGAATGCGGTCGATATCGCATCAGCGGTGCGCGATGCAGTAAAACCATATCTATCCGCCCATTGAATTCTCTTTGACAAAAGGACCAACTGACATGGCCACCAAAGACCTTTTGAGCCCTCTTCCTGGAACATTTTATCGCAAGCCTTCGCCTGATGCTGCGCCCTATAAAAACGAGGGTGATGCCGTGAAAAAGGGTGAGGTAATAGGTCTCATCGAAGTCATGAAGTCTTTTCATGAAGTTCATGCCGATAGTGACGGCACCATCACCGCTTTCCATGCCGATAATGAAGACGCTGTAATGGCAGGTCAGCCATTAGCTACGATCTCGCTCTAAGGATATTGTAGTGACGCGTCAGGTTAAAAAACTCTTCATTGCCAATCGTGGTGAGATTGCTGTTCGAATAATCCGAGCTGCCCGCGAATTGGGACTTACGACGGTTCAGGCGCATAGCCTTGCCGATGCGGACTCACTGGCCGTTCGGCTAGCGGATGAGGCTGTCAATATAGGCCCTCCTTCGGCGGCGAAGTCCTACTTGAATGTAGATGCGGTTGTTGCCGCGGCTGTTGCAAGCGGGGCGGATGCCGTGCATCCGGGCTATGGATTTCTTGCAGAAAATGCTCGTTTTGCTGATGCTGTAGAAGCAGCAGGGCTGGTCTTTGTCGGACCAACCGCTCAGCAAATTAGAATGATGGGCGACAAGGTTTCCGCTTTAGAGGCCGCGATTCGCGCGGGTGTTCCAACGGTACCTGGTAGCAAAGGGCGCGTGGAAACGCCGGAAGCGGCTTCGGCTGTGGTGGATCGCATCGGTTTTCCTGTGATGATCAAAGCGTCGGCGGGCGGCGGTGGTCGTGGGATTCGTGTGGCAACCTCGCGAGAAGAATTTGATCGACTAATGCCGCAAGCCAGTGCCGAGGCTCTTGCTGCGTTTGGCGACGGCGGACTTTATATCGAAAAATTTATTGCAAGCTCTCGCCATGTTGAAGTCCAAGTCCTAGGTGACGGTCACGATGTCGTGCATTTTTTCGAACGTGAATGCTCGCTTCAGCGGCGTCGCCAAAAAGTATGGGAAGAAGCTCCGGCAGCCATGCTTCCTGCCGATGTGCGTGCCAAGCTTTGTCAGTCGGCTGTTGACCTTGCCAAGGCGGTAAATTACCGCGGAGCTGGAACGATTGAATATCTTTACGATGACACGACGCGTGATTTTTATTTCCTTGAAATGAATACGCGTATTCAGGTCGAGCATCCTGTTACCGAGATGATTACCGGCTTTGATCTCGTGCGCGAGATGATCCGCGTAGCGATGGGGCAGAAGCTTAGAATGAAGCAGTCCGATATTACGATTAAGGGCCACGCGATCGAATGCCGGATTAATGCCGAAGACCCCTCGAAGAACTTTATGCCTGCGCCTGGCCTGATCGACACACTTAACATTCCAGGTGGCGCAGGTGTTCGCTTCGATAGTCTTTTATATCAAGGCTATACTGTTCCGCCTTTCTATGATTCACTGCTCGGTAAGCTTATCGTGTGGGACGAGGACCGGGCTTCGGCCATTACCCGCATGGCCCGTGCTTTGGGTGAATTGGAAATAGGCGGAGTCAAAACGACACGTGGATTGCATCGCGCCCTTGCGGCTGATCCGGACGTTAAGGCTGCGAAGTTTGATACGCAATTTCTCGAGCATTGGCTTGAGAAAAATTCTGAAAATCTTGGTGAGTGACGGAGGGTGGGGGAGCGATGAAAACCAGATACTCCTTTGGCGGAGATGAGCACATCTTCGTCGAATGCGACGAGGAAATGTCGCTGCAGGCCTTTTTTAAAGGGCTATCGATAACCAATGGCGTGCGGGACAGCCGAATTAAGGGTGTCACCGAAATTTGCCCGGCAAACGCTTCGTTCCAGATTAAGTTTAATCCCGACGAAATCGCTCCTGATGAGCTTTTGAAGGAATTAAAACGTATTGAGGAGTCGGCCTCTAAATCGGTTGCCTCGCTTAAAACGCGGATCATTGAGATTCCTGTGCTTTACAATGATCCATGGACGCATGAAACGCTTATGCGGTTCCGCGAACGTCATCAGGATCCAACCAGCACGGATATCGAATACGCTGCGCGTATCAATAATCTTGGGACCGTCGATAATTTTATCAAAGCCCATTCCGGTGCGCCTTGGTTTGTGTCGATGGTGGGCTTTGTTGCAGGTCTTCCGTTTCTCTATCAAATGGCAGAGCGGTCCAAACAGATCGAAGTACCAAAATATCTTCGCCCTAGAACCGATACACCGAAATTGACGGTAGGCCACGGTGGCTGTTTCGGGTGTATTTATTCCGTCCGCGGTGCGGGTGGCTATCAAATGTTCGGTGTCACTCCGATGCCAATCTATGACCCAACACAGACTATTTCATACCTTAAGGATTTCATGGTCCTCTTCCGTCCAGGCGATATTGTTAAATGGAAGCCGATTGACCGCGAGGAATACGACCAAACGGTCGCTGATGTTGAGGCGGGCAAGTTCCAACCGCGTATTCGCGACGTTAGTTTCTCGCTCGAAGAATTCGAGAAGGACATCGACGGTTATAACCGCAAGCTCCAGGAGGCTCTCTATGGCCATTAAGGTCCATTCCCCCGGTCTTTCGACCACCGTTCAGGATCTCGGCCGCCCGGGCTATTACCATATCGGTATTCCGCTCTCGGGTGCTATGGATCGCGAGGCACTTCGGGCCGCCAACCTTCTTGTTGGTAATGATGAGAATGCAGCAGGCCTTGAAATTGTATTCATGGGGCCAGAACTTGAATTCACCAGCTCCGCGACTGTGGCCGTTACCGGTGGAGAAATCCCACCAAAGGTAAATGGCGAGCCGCGTGAGACATGGACGAGTTTTGCAGTTAAGGCGGGTGATGTTCTGTCCTTCGATTTTTTGAAGGCTGGTGCTCGCGCTTATATTGCCGTCTCAGGCGGCATTGATGTGCCTGTGGTACTGGGTAGCCGTTCTACCTATACGCTGGGCGCGCTGGGTGGCTATCAAGGCCGCAAGCTAGCGGCAGGCGACGAGCTTCCGGTCGGGAGCGTTTCCAAGAGCATAGCGGCAGGCCGTAGTATTCCTACAAAGCTTCGTCGGATGCCTGGGAGCCCTGCTACCCTTCGTATGTTGCCGGGGCTTTATTGGCATCGCATCACCGAAGAAGCCGGAAAGCATTTCTTGGCAGATACTTGGAAAGTAGCTCCAGAGGCTGATCGTATCGGCTACCGGTTCCGCGGTGGAAATAAACTCGCCTTTGTTGATCGCAAGCCGCCTTTTGGTGCGGGGTCAGATCCATCCAATATTGTTGATGCGTGCTACCCATACGGCTCTATTCAGGTGCCAGGTGGAACGGAGCCGATCGTGCTTCATCGCGACGCTGTTTCCGGTGGAGGCTATTTCATGGTGGGTACTGTGATCTCAGCGGACATGGATCTCATTGGCCAATTGCAGCCGCATATGCCTGCCCAGTTTGTGGCGGTCGATATGGATGCCGCGTTAAAGGCCCGCAAGGATCAAGATGCTTTGGCTGCATCTGTCCGCGCGGCACTCGCCTAATTGATAACTAGATTACAAGGAGTGAAATCGATGCAAACCACGATTGCTAAAATGTTCAACCGCACGGGCGAGCATACGTTACTCCAGCAAGCGGCAATGGTGCTGGTAGGTTCTTTACTATTGGCGGTATCAGCGAAGGTTCAGGTGCCATTTTGGCCAGTTCCAATGACAATGCAGACGCTCGTCGTTTTGATGATCGGAGCGCATGCTGGAAAGCGGATAGCGGGCGCTACGGTATTGGCCTATTTGCTTGAGGGTGCAGCTGGTCTACCTGTTTTTTCAACCGGTGCAGGTCTCGCTTTCATGGTTGGCCCGACAGGTGGCTATCTCTTGGGCTTTTTGGCGTCCACCATGATTGTATCCCTTGCGGTTGAACGTGGCTTTACTCAGCGTCTACCATTTGCACTGGCCGTATTTATCGTAGCTGATCTCACCATTTTAGCCTTGGGTGTCGCATGGCTATCCACGTTAATTGGCTTCGATAAGGCTGTGATGGTCGGTGCAGTTCCGTTTCTGCCTGCTGAGGCACTCAAGATTGCACTTGCAACAGCTTCATTGTTCGTTGTTCGTCGGTTTTCTGTGCAAAAGATCGAAGGCTGAAGCTAAATAATTTAGCTTGATAATAACGCCTCGCGAATACGCGGGGCGGAATAAAGAGGTTAAAAAAACTGGGAGGAATTTTCGATGAAAGCGGCAAAATCTTTGAAATCTGCATCCAAAGCGAAAAAAGCCGATCATGCTGTCTCTAAGGCAAAGAGTTCCTCTTCCAAGAAAACCAAGATTTTGGCGAAGTCGAAAACAGACAAGAAAAAATCGAAATCGCACAAAGTTGACCCGATCACGCTTTCAGTGGTTCGAGGCGTGCTTGAAACAACACAACGTGAAATGACGTTGGCTCTTGAAAAGACCGCTCGCTCCAGCGTCTTTAATTTGGCGCATGATTACTCAACCGCTATTTTTGATGCAAAACCTGAAATGATCCTTCAGGGCCAAGATATTCCGATCCACCTTGGTTCCTTGATGCCTGCCATGAAAGCTGTGGCAGGGTATTTCGGTGATGATATTCATGAAGGTGATCTTATCCTTCATAACGACCCTGCCTTTGGCGGAAGTCACGCAATTGATACATGCATGTACAAGCCTGTTTTTTATAAGGGCAAGCTTGTTTATTGGACGGTTTGCAAAGGGCATCTCACCGATATTGGTGGACCTGTTCCAGCAGGCTATAATCCCGATGCGAAGGAAATCTATGCGGAGTGCTTGCGTATTCCACCCATTAAGATTTGGGACAAGGGTAAGCCGCGCAACGATGTTCTGAATATGATCTTCACAAATATGCGCGCGCGCCGCGATCAAGAAGGTGATTTCAACGCATTGATTGGCGCGTGTCAGGTTGGCGAGCGCAATTTATTGGCGATGCTTGATAAGTATGGCAAGACTGAAGTGGACGCTTGCGTTGGCGAGTTGCTTGATATGGCCGAACGCCATATGCGCTCGCTCATCAAACAGGTTCCAAACGGTACGTATGAAGGTATCGCTATTCTTGAAGATGCCGGACATGGCTTTGGCGATTTCGAGATCAAAGCGACCGTTACCATTAAGGGCGATGGCTGCCATATTGCCATCTCAAGTCCTCCGCAAATTCCATACTTTATCAATTCTTACGAGGGCAATTCTCACTCCGGTGTCTATCTCGGCTTGATGATGTTTGCGCAATTGCCACCGCCTTATAATGAAGGACTTTATCGCTGCGTTTCTCTGGATTTCGGTCCGAAAGGGACGATCTGTAATGCCAAAGAACCGGCGCCTCATATGAACTGCACAACGACTCCGATGGAGACGCTGACCGATGCGGTGCGTCTGGCTTTTGAGAAAGCGGTACCTTCTAAAGTTTCGGCCTCATGGGGGCATGCAAACGGTCTCAATATTGCCGGTTGGGATAAGAGGCACGACGAAGAATATGTCACCATGGTGCTGGCCACCATTATTTCCGGGGCGGGAGCTACGCCCAAGCAGGATGGTTGGCATGCGGTTGGTCCGGAATGCTGCTTCGGTGCGCTTACGTCTGGTGATATCGAATTGCTCGAATATTCCTACCCAATTATCATTCATAAATATGGATTGATGGAAGACTCTGGCGGCGCAGGTGAATTCCGGGGTGGATCAGGAACAGCTTGGGAAGTTGAGCCGCTCGATAGCGAAATGACCTTCATTATGTTTGGCGAGGGTCGGCGTATTCCAGCAGTTGGAGCGGCAGGCGCTAAATCGACTATGATTGAATCAAAAGTTGGTCGACTTGAGCGAAAGATTGATGGCAAAATTGAAGTCATCAAAGACAATATAATCGGAAAAATTAAGCCGGGTGAGACGGTTACAAACAAGAATCCCGGCGGTGGCGGCTTCGGTAATCCTTTTAAACGCTCCGTTGATAAGGTTGTATGGGACGTGAAAAATGGTCTCGTCTCAATCAAAGGAGCCAAAGAGGATTATGGCGTCGTTATTAAGGACGCAAAGAGCCTCTCCGTCGATGCTGCCGCAACCGAAAAACTTCGCGCCGGCGCTCACTGATCCCTATCCCGATTAAGAAAGAACAATTCCATGCGCAGCAAATATCGTCTTGGCATTGACGCTGGTGGCACCTTCACTGATTTTGTGCTCGCCGATAAAAGCGGCCAGATCCGCTTGTTTAAAGCACTCTCGACACCCGCTGATCCGACGTTAGCAATCAAAAATGGTTTGAAGCTGATCTCCGATGAAATAGGCGAAAGTCCAGAGTCGATTATTTCAAGCTGCGATCTCTGCATTAACGGAACGACCGTTGGTCTTAATGCGCTCATCCAGCACAAGGGTGGCAAAACCGGTTTGATTTGTACGGCGGGCCATGAGGACTCGATTGAAATCCGCCTAGGCCACAAAGAAGATGGCTATCGGTATGATGCCGAGTATCCGGCTGCCGATATGCTTGTTCCGCGTTATCTTCGCAAAGGCGTGAGAGAGCGCGTTATCTCGGACGGTTCCATCAAAACGCCGATGGTCGAGGAAGATGTGCGCGATGCCTGTCGCGCATTCCTCGCGGAGGGCGTTGAGACGGTAGCAATCTCGTTTGTCTGGTCGGTGCTCAACATGAAGCACGAACACCGCGCAGCTGAAATTGTTCGCGAGATGATGCCGAACGCTATTCTAACTGTCGGATGTGAACTATACCCGCAAGTTCGTGAATATACACGTACGTCTACCGCGGTTACGAACGCCTATCTTGCGCCTATTTTGAAGCGTTATGTGGCAGCGGTTGATGCTTATTTTAAACAACTCGGCGCCAAATATCCGGTGCGCTATTTCCAATCCAATGGCGGTCTTGCCATTGGTAAGGCGATGACGGATCGTTCCGTCTACGCGATCAATTCCGGACCCGCCTCGGCGCCACAGGCAGGTCTTTATGTGTGTGCGCCTTTTGGTCACAAAAATGTGATTACGGTGGATATGGGCGGCACGTCGTTCGATATCACGCTGACGAAAGATGGTGTGACCAACGTCAACAAGAATATTGATTTCCTTCGTTACCGCATTGGCGTGCCGATGATCCAAGTCGAAACGCTTGGCGCCGGAGGTGGTTCAATCGGATGGATTGATTCACTGGGTCTTTTACAGGTCGGCCCGCAAAGTGCGGGGTCTGATCCGGGACCAGCTTGCTACGGGCAGGGCGGTACAGAGCCAACAACATCAGACGTGAATCTGGTCCTCGGATATCTTAATCCGGAGGGGCTCCTTGGAGGGCGTTTGCCGCTCGACAGGAAGAAGGCACAGGGTGCGTTGAAGAAAATTGCTGACCCGCTAGGGCTTTCAGTAGAGCGTGCGGCCTATGGCATGTACACGATCGTTAATAACAACATGGTTAATGGTATCCGTCGTGTTTCTGTCGAGCGTGGCTATGACCCGCGTGATTTCGTGCTTGTGGGTGCAGGCGGTGCAACAGCGGCGCACATTACCGCGCTTGCGCGGGACATGGGCATCAAGACTGTTATTTTGCCTAAGCTCGCGTCCGGTCTCTGTGCGTTCGGACAGATTATTTCCGACGTGAAATATAATTACATGGCTACAAGCCCAGAGCGGCTTGATAATAAAGACGCATACGCCCGTATCGACAAGCTCTTTAAAAAAATTGAAAAGCAGGGCGTTGAACATCTTGAATCCGATGGGTTTAAGAAGTCTCAAATTGCCGTTAAGCGCTCGATGGATATGCGATATGTTGGCCAAGTCCATGAATGCACGGTTGAGATTGATAATTTCGAAGTGAATGCCAAATCCATTGATAAGATCATTGAGGCATTCCATAAACGGCACGAAGAACTCTACACCTATTCAGAGCGACAGAGCACGGTTGAGATCGTGAACATCGAGTCCACGCTTTATGGCAAGGTCGATAAGCCTGTCGCACAAAAGCTTGGTCGCGGCGCGCCTGTTGCGAAGGCTCAAAAGGGCACTCGAATGGCCATCTTCTCAGCCGATGGAAAGGCAAAAAAGACACCGGTCTATGACGGATCGAAGCTAGGTGCGGGTGCTGTTATTACTGGTCCAGCGATTATCGAAGAGGTTACAACAACGATTGTTATTGAGCCGGACTGGACTGCTAAGCTCGATGCAAGCGGTTCTTATGTGATCAAGCATAAGGGTAAATAAAATCATGGCTTTTAAATGCGACATTCCTGCAAAGCCGACCTTACACCTTGATGATGAAGTGTGTCGCATTAATATCTAAACTTTTATCGCTCTTTCACCGCCGTTGAACCTACTTCTTTTAACGGCGAGAGGAGGTAATCGAGCAACCGCCTTTGTCCGGTTTTGATTTCTGCTGTAATTGCCATGCCAGGTGCTAAGGGTACCGATTTTCCCTCGGTGAAGATGGTAGATTGGCTTAGTTTCAGGGTCACAGGAAAATACAGGTTTTGCACGCGTTGGGCGCCTGCCGATCCTTTCGCATCTTGTTGCTGGGGTTGCGTATTGCCTTCTGCTGCCATCGCTTCCGGCAAAGGAATGGCGTCGCTGGCTATCCGAGTAACCACAGCTTCAATCGTGCCGTAGCGTGTAAAGGGAAAAGCCTCGATTTTGATCGAAGCCTTTTGCCCCTCGTGCACGAATCCGAGCAAAAACTCTCGATCGCTCCGCGTCATGAAGGGCAGCGTTAAAGACTTCTTTGGAGCCCCAGGAAGAGCCTTGGCGGTCGTTGGAAGGGCTTCGTCAGTCATGCCGCGATACCGGAGCTTTGGATCGACCATAGGCGTTTATAGAGGCCCTT
>DAIOVR010000005.1:0-6749 GCA_036758905.1 Beijerinckiaceae bacterium
TGCGTCTCACGCAAAGACACGCGGATTGGTGTACCAGGCAAGCCAAATGTTTCGCGCAGCGAGTTGATCAAATAACGCGTGTAGCTATCCGGCAAACCCGATAATTGATTGCCAAAAATGGCAAAATGCGGTGGGCGCGATTTCACTTGCGTGGCGTAGCGCATTTTAATGCGGCGGCCTGAAACGGCAGGTGGCGGATGTTTTTCAAGGACGCCCGCAAGCCAGCGATTGAGCTGACCTGTCGATACCCGCTTCGACCAAATTTCAGCCGATTTAATGCAAGCCTCAATTAGCTTATCAGCCCCTTCTCCCGTCAGCCCTGACAATGGTAGAATGGTTGCGCCCTTCACATTTGAAAGCAGGCGCTCCGTGTCATCAACCAATTTTTTAAATCGACCCGAATCGCCAGCGACTAAATCCCATTTATTCACGCCGACAACCAGAGCCCTGCCCTCCTTCTCGATCACCGAGAGAATGGCCAGATCCTGCTTCTCAAACGGAATGGTAGCATCGAGCAACAACACGACAACTTCGGCGAATTTAACCGCCCGTAAGCCATCCGATACGGCTAATTTTTCTAATTTATCGTCGATCCGCGAGCGTTTACGCATCCCCGCGGTATCATAAAGCTTCATGGGGCGACCACGAAAACTCCATTCAACACCAATGGAATCGCGCGTAATCCCGGCCTCGGGTCCGGTCAAAAGACGCTCTTCACCGAGCAATCGATTAATCAGAGTCGACTTACCCGCATTTGGTCTGCCGACGATAGCAATCCGCAATGGCCGTGCAGGGTCGTTTTCCTTGTCGTCATCTTCAGCAGTTTCGGGAGCGAACTCATCGACTTCTGGCTTTTCGGTATGCAGCGGAAGTGCCAAACGAATAGCATCATAAAGATCGGCCAATCCTTCACCATGTTCTCCAGAGAACGGAATAGGATCGCCCAAGCCAAGCCCAAAGGCTTCATAGGATTCCATCATGCCAATTTTACCTTCGGCCTTGTTAGCAAGAAGGATCACAGGCTTGCCCGCGCGTCGCACGAGAGTCGCGAAATGGCGGTCCGATGGCGTTAAACCGGCCCTCACATCAATCAGAAATATAATCGCATCTGCGTCCATAATGGCCGCTTCGGTCTGACCGCGCATACGTCCCGTTAGCGAGGATTCTGAGCTTTCTTCCAGACCTGCAGTATCAATCACAGTAAAATCGAGATCGCCCAAACGCGCTTCGCCCTCGCGGCGATCACGCGTGACGCCGGGTTGATCATCGACCAATGCGAGCTTCTTGCCTACGAGACGATTAAAGAGCGTCGACTTGCCGACATTCGGCCGGCCGACGAGGACGACCGTGAACGACATAACTATATCCAATCTTTTCTGAGCACACCCATTATGGGAGTTTGCTGCCAGCCTTTACAAGGGCAAGATAAATCTGAACGCGCTGCTTCAACGTAGCCGGCGCTATATCATCCGTCATAATTTCATCGAATAATTTGCCCGCACCGGCAATATCGCCTGCCTTTAAAGCTTTCAGTCCAATCAATTCCCGTGCATTTCCCGCCCAAGTACCACCGGGAACGATCAAAGGCTGCAATTTTGCCTGAAGTTCTTCAAGTGAAGCGGTATCCACAACAAGCGTAGATGCCCGCAAACGAGCGAGACCGCGCAACACCGGCGGAAGCGTGGCATCGGAAGCCAAGACATCAAATAATTTAGCTCCCTCGGCTTTGTCCGTTAGCGAACGTTCAACCGCCAAACGAAAGCGCGACAAAAGCGCGTAACCCACACCACCATCGGCTGCAATCGCATTAAATTCTTTGGTTGCATCGTCAGTTTTACCCGCCGCCGAAGCCTCGATCGCTAATTGAAACCGCGAACCTAAAGCTTCTGCCTTCTGATTCTCATAATGCGTATAAAAGCGATATCCAGCCGTCAATGCGACGAGGATCAACCCAAACGCAAAAAATAATGGACCATATTTCTTCCAGACATCAATTGCCTGATCACGGCGGATATCGTCGTCAATTTCGCGAAATATGTCGGACATAGTGGCCAATCTCAAAAACCGAGGAGGCCCTTCTATAAGGAAACGCCGCGCCTTAGTTAAGTAAAAAATCCATCAGCCCATCAAGCTGACGCCAACGATGAGCGGATGAAGGTGAATCATGCCAATATAGGCAATAATACCGACCACGACGGCGATAATATCACCCAAGATACGTGGAGCCGGAAGTTCTATTACTTCACTTGGCCGCCATTTAAATGAAATCCGGTCAACAACGGCCCAGGCGAGTAACGCTCCGAACAGAATCATGCCGCCCAAATCACCATTCGCTAGAAAATGACCAAAGGCCCAAGCCTTAATGCCAACCAGCATCGGATGCTTAAGCCGCATCTTCATGTACCCGCGAGGGGCATAAGCGGCCGCCAGCGAAACGAAGGAAACCAGCATAAACAAATAATTCAGATGCTTAAGGGCGACAGGTGGCTCCCAAATTTGAATGGGGCCTGCGTCGCGATAGGCTGTAAAACCATCAAATAAGATCACAAGTCCGATCAGCGAGAAAACACTATAAATGCCTTTATAGACATTAGGGCCAAGAGACCGGACCAAAAATCCATGAAGCCGTGGGACCATGCCAATCGAATGAAAGGCAAGAAAAATGATAAGTCCGAGAATTAAGTAAATCACGATAAAGTATCCAAATGAACTGATGGTATCATCTAAAGCGCTTTATGAATGAACGTCGAGCGCAATTTAGATCTGATGTGCCGATTTGTAGAAATACGTAGGAACCTTATTCCCACTCGATCGTACCAGGCGGCTTTGACGTCACATCATAAACCACACGATTAATGCCCCTAACTTCATTGATAATACGATTAGCCGCGCGTCCCAAGAAGTTCATGTCAAAGGGATAAAAATCTGCCGTCATTCCATCAACCGACGTGACGGCGCGCAAGGCGCACACATTGTCATAGGTCCGCCCATCACCCATCACCCCGACGGTGCGAACCGGAAGCAGAACGGCAAAAGCCTGCCAAATTGTGTCATAGAGCCCAGCACGGCGAATTTCTTCCAAATAAATTTCGTCAGCCAGCCGTAAAATGTCGCATTTTTCTTTGGTAACTTCACCCGGAATACGGATCGCCAATCCCGGCCCTGGAAAGGGATGGCGGCCAACGAAAGCGTCCGGCAAGCCGAGTTCACGACCCAATGCCCTGACCTCATCCTTAAACAATTCGCGTAAAGGCTCGACCAATTGCATCTTCATACGCGCAGGTAGCCCGCCCACATTATGATGTGACTTAATTGTAACCGATGGCCCTCCCGTGAAAGACACGCTCTCGATGACGTCCGGATAAAGAGTGCCTTGGGCTAGAAAATCGGCCCCACCAATCTTTTTGGCCTCAGCATCGAAAACGTCGATAAACAGCCGGCCAATCGTTTTGCGCTTTGCTTCCGGATCACTGACGCCAGCGAGCTCTTTAAGAAAAAGCTCTTCTGCATCAACATGTACCAACGGAATATTATAGTGATCTTTGAAAAGCGAAACGACCTTTTCAGCCTCAGCCATCCGCAGCAATCCGTGATCAACGAAGACGCACGTTAATTGATCGCCAATCGCCTCATGGATTAAAACAGCTGCCACCGCTGAATCGACACCACCTGACAAACCACAGATTACTCGGCCCGTTCCAACTTGTGCACGAATTCGAGTTATAGCTTCTTCGCGGAACGCTTTCATGGTCCAGTCAGCGTGACACCCGGCAATGTTACGCACGAAATTCCGAATAAGTGCTGCCCCATGTGGCGTATGAACAACTTCGGGGTGGAATTGCGCCGCATAAAAGCGCCTAGCCTCATCTGCAATAACAGCAATCGGCGCGTTTTCTGAGGTTGCAACAACGGCAAAACCTTCAGGCAATACGGTTACGCGGTCACCATGGCTCATCCAGACGGGGTAGCGCTGTCCCTTTTCCCACACACCTTCAAATAGCGCGCAATCAGCTGTTACCGTTACTTCCGCCCGGCCGAATTCGCGATGGTGCCCACCCTCGACCTTGCCACCCAATTGCTTCGCCATGGTCTGCTCACCATAACAAATGCCGAGGACAGGTATTCCGGCCGTAAAAATCGCCTGCGGTGCTGACGGAGCATTTTGGTCGAGGACAGAGGCAGGGCCGCCTGAGAGGATGACGGCTTTAGGAGCCAGTTCGGCAAAGGCTTTATCGGCTGATTGAAACGGAACGATTTCGCAGTAAATTCCTTCTTCGCGAACCCGCCTCGCAATGAGTTGCGTCACCTGACTGCCAAAATCGACGATCAGTATCTTTTCATGCGCTTCCGTCATCTCGCTCATCCCGCGTCACGCCACTTTCGTTAATATCGAAATATAAAAGCCATCAGTCCCGGTCCGCTTGGGGGTCAACTGAAGACCAAATCCTTTGGGCGACACAAAACTGGCCAAAGCCTCGAGGCCTGCATGTTCGGCGACACTTGCAGGCTCAATCACTTCAAAGTCCGAATGGCGATCTAAAAAGCTGGTGATCGCGCCATCATTTTCACGCGGCAGCAGCGAACACGTAATATAGGCTATCCGCCCGCCACTTTTCACATATTGAGAAGCCCTATCAAGCACTTCCGACTGCTCTTTAATTCGATCTTCGAGCGCATTTGGACGTACACGCCATTTTGCATCAGGGTTACGGCGCCATGTTCCCGTTCCCGTGCAGGGGGCGTCAACCACCACTAAATCGACGTGTCCTTCCAAGCCCTCTAACGGCTCGTCCTCTTTCCCCTTAGGCGAACGAACCTGAACATTCCGAACACCTGCCCTTGTCATCCGATCAAAAATCGGAGCCAACCGTCGTTTATCATTGTCGGTCGCAAAGATTTGTCCTCGGTTATCCATCAAAGCAGCAAGAGCAAGCGTTTTGCCGCCACCACCCGCACATAAATCAATGATTTGCATTCCCGGATCGGGAGCCGCGAGCTGGGCCGCCAATTGCGAACCCTCGTCTTGAATTTCATAGGCGCCCTTTTGGAACGCAGGCTCGGACTGAACCGAGACGGCACGCCCATCTTCAAGCGGCAAAATTCGTAATCCGACCGGCGAGAAATCCGCCGTCTTTACATTCATATGCGATAATTGCTCGAGAACAGCTGCCGGCTCTGCCTTCAACGTGTTAACCCGAATATCAACCGGCGCACGGCTCGCTAGCGCGGACAACTCTTCCACCCTACTTTCACCAAATGCCGTTTGAAATTCGCCATCAAGCCATTCGGGATAATCGCCCGCAACCCATGCGGGCGCTCCATCAAGCATACCTGATGTTAAAGCCTGACGCTCTTCATCTGACAAAGGCTGAGGTGCAAATCGGCTGCCGTCACAGAGGGCCGAAATCGCATTAACATCGAGGCCGCGTGAAAGCCGTAACGTACCCAACAAAATCGAACGGGAGCTTTCACTGCCCATGATAAATCCTGCCGAAGCACGGCGACGCAACGCATCATGGACCAAAGAAGATATTCCGGCTCGGTCACCTGAACCGGCAAACCGATGGGAAAGGCCCCAATCTTTCAGAACATCATTGGCCGGACGCCTGCGCGCAGCAATATCATCCAAAATTTCGATCGCAGCCGATAACCGGGCAGAAGGTGTCATTTCTTATCTTTCAGCGCGCCGAACGGACGCGTTACGCCCGACTTTAGGTCGGATAATTAGGGCTCTCACGGGTTATGGTCACATCGTGAGCATGGCTTTCGCGCAAACCGGCTGATGTAATACGCACAAATTCCGCACGTTCGCGAAATTCAGGCAAAGTCGGCGCACCGACATAGCCCATAGCAGCGCGCAACCCACCCGCTAATTGATGCAATACGCTTCCAACAGGTCCCTTATAAGGCACTTGCCCCTCAATCCCTTCAGGCACAAGCTTCAAAGCATCCTTGATATCTTGCTGGAAATAACGGTCCGCTGAACCGCGGGCCATGGCTCCTACCGAGCCCATGCCGCGATAGGCCTTATAAGTGCGCCCCTGATAAAGGAAAACTTCACCTGGGCTTTCATCGGTACCCGCTAATAAAGAGCCAATCATTGCCGTTTCAGCACCCGCAGCCAAGGCTTTAGCCAAATCGCCTGAGAACTTAATGCCGCCATCGGCGATCACCGGAACATCAGCCTTTGACGCCACTGAATATGCATCCATAATTGCCGAAAGTTGTGGAACACCAACGCCCGCGACAATACGCGTGGTGCAGATTGAGCCCGGACCGATACCAATTTTTACGGCATCGGCGCCGGCATCAATTAAAGCTTGAGTCCCGCTAGCAGTTGCCACGTTACCGGCAATGATTTGAACAGCGTTCGACAATTTCTTGATGCGGGTTACGCTTTCCAACACCCGCTGAGAATGGCCATGAGCGGTATCAACAATCACCACATCACAACCCGCATCAATCAATGCTTCGGCCCGTGAAAACCCGTTATCACCTACCGTTGTAGCTGCAGCCACCAGCAGCCGTCCCCGCGCATCCTTTGACGCATCGGGATGCGAAACTTGCTTTTCCATATCCTTAACAGTGATCAACCCGATGCAACGGAAATGATCGTCAACCACCAGCAATTTCTCAATACGGAATTGATGTAACAACCGCCGAGCTTCGTCTTGGCTCACGCCTTCGCGAACCGTAATGAGACGGTCCTTCGTCATCAACTCGGAAACCTGTTGTGTCGGGTTATTCGC
>DAIOVR010000005.1:6849-22993 GCA_036758905.1 Beijerinckiaceae bacterium
TAATGAGACGGTCCTTCGTCATCAACTCGGAAACCTGTTGTGTCGGGTTATTCGCAAACCGAACGTCGCGATTTGTTAAAATGCCAACCAGCTTTCCTGCCTTGTCGCCAGCTCCGCGCTCAACCACAGGTACACCGGAAATCTTATTCCTTTTCATTAACTCAAGCGCATCTGCCAATGTCTCGTCCGGATAAATCGTCAGCGGATTAACAACCATGCCGCTTTCAAACTTCTTGACGGCACGCACCTCGTTAGCCTGCTCCTCATTAGTCATATTCCGATGAAGGACACCAAGTCCGCCTGCCTGCGCCATGGCAATGGCCAACCGGCTCTCGGTCACCGTATCCATTGCGGCGGAGATAATGGGAAGCTTAAGCGAAAGATTACGCGTAAGCCTCGTCGTCACATCGACTTCACCCGGCATAACGAGCGAGTGACCAGGCTGGAGCAACACATCATCGAAGGTAAGCGCTTCACGGATTGCGGGCTTAATTGTCGATGATCCGTTCATGGCCAACTCCTTGCGTCATTAAGGGAATTTCATATGCGAAGCACCGCTTCGCTGAACTATGAATTGGCACTGGGACCTATCATGGTCCCTGTAAAACTAAAAGTCAGAGAGTGAAGTTTTTAGAATTATTCATGAAATGACTAAACACTCTACGGGATAACCAGCCATCAGCGCTCGAAATCATCATCATTTGACGTCAGCGCACCCCTTGAGCCGCGATATCCTGTCGCAACAACATAAAGCTCTGCCGAATCGGCACGACTTGCAGCAGGTTTATAGTGCCGGACAACGGCGAAATCGCGCTTCAAATTAGCCAGAAGCTCGCCCTCGGTTCCGCCTTGCAAGACTTTTGCTAGGAAAACACCCCCAGGCGCCAAGACCTCTCGGGCGAAATCAGCCGCCAACTCCGCCAGAGCAACGATCTTCAAATGATCGGTCTTCTTATGACCGGTAGTATTGGCTGCCATATCGGACATAACGACGTCGGCATCGCCACCGAGCATGCCCTTTAACCGCTCTGGCGCATCCTCCTGAAGAAAATCCATGACCTGAAAATCGACCCCCGCGATGGGCTCAATTTCCAAAAGATCGATTCCGACAACTTTGCCGCGCCCCTTGTCAGAGCCTACAATCTTTGCTGCGACCTGCGCCCATCCACCCGGGGCAGCTCCAAGATCGACGATTCGCCCGCCAGACTTGAACAATTTGAACTTTTCATTGAGTTCGATGATTTTGAAAGCGGCCCGGGAACGATAACCCTCTCGCTTAGCCCTCGCTACAAAAGGGTCATTTAGCTGACGTTCAAGCCATCTTGTTTGCGATACCGTCCGTTTTTTTGCCGATTTAACGCGTTGCTTTAACGAGCGCCCACCTTCGCGACCTGAACTATTTTCAGACGTCATGCTCGACCCGCCAATGTTCGCGGCCAAACGCCATCATCCATCATGAGCTGCATGAGAATACCCTCGCGCAAGCCGCGGTCAGCTACTCGAACACGATCGGATGGGAACACCTGTCGGATAGCATCGAGAATGGCACAACCCGATAATACCAAATCGGCCCTTTCGGTCCCAATGCAGGCACTCGCCTCCCGCTCTTGATAGGTCATATGCAGTAATCTCTCAACAATGACACTAATCTCGTCACTTTTCATCCAAATGCCATCAACAGCACGCCGATCATAGCGTGGTAGCCCCAAATGAACCCCGGCCAGCGTTGTAACTGTCCCCGAAGTTCCGAGAAGGTGAAAATTTTCAGGGCGAGCGGCATAACCCAAAGCCTGAACAAACGGCTGAAGAAGGTGAACGACCTCGTCGACCATTGTCCGATAAAGCTCTGGAGTAACATTGCGGCCGCCATATCGCTCGGCAAGGCTGACAACCCCAACAGGAAGCGACGACCATTCCCGTATCCTATGCCGTACCGTTTGCTTAGACTTACTTTCTTGATCAAGCCAGACAATCTCGGTCGACCCGCCACCAATATCAAACAAAACAACGCTTTCAGCCGCTGGATCCGCCAATGCTGCACAACCTGAGGCAGCCAATACAGCTTCCGTTTCACGGTCTATAATTTCAAGCAATAAGCCGGTCTCGTTTTCCACGCGGGAAATAAACTCAGCACTGTTCTTGGCAGCTCGACAGGCTTCAGTGGCAATCAGCCTGGCACGGGTAACACCACGACTATCCATTTTGGAGCGACAAATTTTAAGAGCTTCAATCGTCCGAAGAATAGCAGCCTCGCCCAACTGCTGGGTTACACCTAAACCTTCCCCCAACCGCACAATACGAGAGAACGCATCAACCACACGAAATCCGTCCTTTGACGGCCTCGCCATGAGCAATCGGCAATTATTCGTCCCAAGATCGAGCGCGCCATAAATTGAAGACGCAGCTCCACGATAGGACCGGTGCTCCATTGAACGCGATCCATTAGAACCCATTTCATTCCTACGCTGGACAAATGCCCGCGACATGCCGATCCGACCAAAATTACTGTTCGGATGAATGGTATCACCATGGAAGCAGGGCTGCAAAGCATCATATCGACCGCTGCCGTTTCTTCCGGGCTGAAATAGAGCTAATGGATAGCTCCAGCATGAGATAAGTGCTCCATTGCCTTCACCAACCGCGCCGGAACAACCGGTTTCGTTATTAAAGCATCAAAACCGGCGCTACGGGCCTCATCGACAAGGGAACGTGTTGCCCGGGATGCGACAAGTACCGATCTTGGAACCTTCATCGGAGTTTGGCTTAAGCGTACCATCCGGCATATCTCAGCCGATGAGAGCACTGGTATATTGTCATCCAAAATAATGAGATCAACGCCTGCTTGGCCCAAACAATCAAACATGACGCGTAACGATTCGGCCGCCCAGATGCCTGAATATCCATAGGCTGAAAGAATTTCGACGAGTAATCCCCGAAAATATCGATCGGGACTGACGACAAGAACGCTCAGTCGTTTGCATGGCGCTGTTTTTGATTGTTTCATCACGCTTAACTACGGCTGTATGAAAATTCGATACAACCATACTAATGCACCAAGAATATGAAACGGGGCCAAAGAATTCCGTTAAAATGAGACTCTTTCAGAGAAAAAATCTCATTATTCGGCCGGTAAAATCGATGTTTCGGCAGGCTCCGCCCTTGGTTTACCCTTCAAAAACGTATCGATTTTATCGAGATAGATATAGACCACTGGCGTGATAAACAGAGTGAGGATCTGTGAAACGGCCAAACCGCCGACGACCGCAATGCCCAGTGGCTGCCTCAATTCCGAACCTGCTCCCGAGCCCAAGGCGATTGGTAGTGTACCAAAAAGTGCGGCAAAGGTTGTCATCATAATAGGTCTAAACCTAATCAATGCAGCCTCACGAATAGCGGCAATCGCGGTTGCACCTTCTGCTCGCTTTTCTAACGCAAAATCAACCATCATGATGGCGTTCTTCTTCACGATGCCAACGAGCATCAAGATGCCAATAATCGCAATGACCGATAGATCGAGATTAAAATATTGCAGAGCCAACAAAGCGCCTAAGCCTGCTGAAGGGAGACCTGATAAAATCGTGATTGGATGGATAAAGCTCTCATAAAGCACACCCAAAACAATATAAATAACAACAACAGCCGCTAAAATAAGTAGCCCCTGCCCTTTAAGTGAATCTTGGAACTGAGCTGCCGAACCAGAAAAGCCTGGCGTTACAACCGCGGGCAGACCAACTATTTTTTCTGCTCCACGGATGGCATCAACCGCTTGCCCCAACGAAATACCGGGCGCCAAATTAAAGGAAATCGTTACAGCTGGCTGTTGAGACTGCCTATTAATCGTCAAAGGTCCAATATTGCGACGGATCGTAGCAACAGCTTGAAGCGGAACCGTTTGACCAGATGAACTTTTAACAAAAAGTCTTTGCAAGGCTGTCGGGTCAGACTGATAGTCCCGATTAGCCTCCATAATCACAGCATAATCCGATGCCGAGGTGTAAATTGTAGAAATCTGACGGGTGCCGAAAGCATTATAAAGCGTTTGCCGGATGGCATCCGACGAAACGCCAAGATTCGCGGCCTTTTCTCGATCTAAATCGACAACAATTTGCGGATTAGCAATTTGAAGGTCGCTCGTCACATCGCGTAGCTCAGGCGTCTTGCCCAATTGTTCGCGCATTTTAGGAGCCGATCCAAACAAGGCTTCAATATCAGCCGATTGCAACGTGTATTGGTATTGCGCGCGAGACAACCGACCCGCATTTAAATTAAGATTCTGGATCGGGATGAATACAGAAGAAATCCCAGGAACCTGCGACGTTGCCTTTCTAAGACGTGCTATAATTTTCGAAATATCATCGCGCGAGGACCGCGGCTTTAACTGGATAAACATAAAGCCTTGATTGGTCGCTCCAAAACCAACAGCAGCGGTGAAATAATCAACCGCAGGATCTTTTGCGACAATCTCATTGATTTGAACCTGATGGGCAGACATCGCCTCAAAGGAAATGTCAGGTGCAGCTTCAGTCGATGCCCGCAGTAATCCCGTATCTTCTTGAGGGAAAAAGCCCTTTGGAATGTCACCATAGAGTTTGGCCGTAAGACCCAAAGTTGCAATCGTTAAAACGAGAACAACAAGGCGGATCTTGAGAATGAAATCGAGCGACACCCGATAAAGAAACAATACGCCATTAAATCCAGCATCAACAGAGCGCGCAAACAGGCCTGGCTTATTATGCGCATTATGAGTTGTTAAAACACGAGCACAAACCATAGGTGTTAAGGTCAGAGATACAAATCCCGACACAAGAATAGCAACCGAAATAGTAGCAGCGAATTCGCGGAATACACGTCCTACAACGCCGCCCATAAAAAAAACAGGAATAAAGACGGCCACAAGGGAAAGGGTAATCGAAATAATCGTAAAGCCAATTTCTCGCGCGCCGAGTAAAGCAGCTGCAAAAGGCTTCATACCCTCCTCAATATGACGAACAATATTTTCAAGCATAACGATCGCATCATCGACAACGAAGCCAACGGATAGCGTCAAGGCTAGAAGCGAAATATTATCAATCGAATATCCAAACATATACATCGCGGCAAAGGTGCCAATAAGTGAAACTGGCAATGCGAGCGCCGGGATAATCGTAGCTGAGAGCGATTTTAAGAAGATGAAGATGACCATAATAACGAGGGCCATCGCTAAAATTAAAGAGAACTGGACATCCGATACTGCCTCTCGGATCGGAATCGATCGATCCGTTAAGATGTCCATCGAAACCGATGCTGGAAGCTGATCGCGATAAGAAGGAATTTTAGCTTTTACCTGATCAACAACATCAACCGTATTCGCGTCCGATTGACGATAAACAGCAAGGATGATCGATCGATCGGATACATACCAACTCGCTGTTTGATCATTTTCAACTGAATCCCGAACGGTAGCAATATCTGCCAGTTTTACGGGCACACCATTCTTAGATGAAACAGCAATCGATCCGTAATCAGACGCGGACCGCAACTGTCCTGATGCTTCAATGGTTACAAGTTGGCGGGAACCGCGAAGTGTACCCGTTGGTTGGTTCGAATTAGCGTCTGCTACGCTCTTCTGGATATCGGCAAAAGAGAGCCCCCGTGCTGAAACAGCTTCAGGATCTGCTGAAATGCGAACGGCATATTTTTGCTGGCCAAAAATTTGAACCTGGGCAACGCCATTGATTTGAGAAATTTGCTGCTGCAGAATTTGTTCTGCATAGTCATTCACCTTGGATAAGGGCAGCGTAGATGACCGTAACGCCAGAAATAATACGGGCTGATCGGCTGGATTAACCTTCCTAAAACTTGGCGGATTAGGCAAATCTGGGGGAAGCCTTCTAAGCGAGCCACTAATCGCAGCTTGAACATCCAACGCAGCGCCGTCAATATTGCGATCAAGGTCAAATTGAAGCGTTATATTGGTCGAGCCGAGACTCGAAATAGACGTCATTGAGGTAACGCCCGAAATCGTAGAAAACTGACGCTCCAGCGGAGCAGCGACCGAAGACGCCATGCTTTCAGGGCTCGCACCAGGTAAATTGGCCGAGACACTTATGGTCGGAAAATCCACCCGGGGAAGTGCCGCTACGGGTAAGAGCCTGTAGGCAAAAAGTCCGAAAATGATAAATGACAACGTAATTAGTGTAGTCATCACAGGACGACGAATGCAGAGCTCTGAAATTGACATTTACTGAGCTCCCGTGGAAGCGCCCTTGGGCTCAACCTTTACACCATCGACCAATTGAATCTGACCATCCGTTACAAGTTTTTCTTTCCCGGAAAGTCCTTCAAGAATTTCTGTTTGGCCATCCACCGTTCGACCAACTTTGACTGGCGTAACCTTGGCTCGGCCGTCCGTTACAACAAACACCAATGATCCTTTGGGCCCAGATTGAACAGCCTCTCTAGGCGCACTAACAACATTATCTGGAACCTTCAACGTCACGCGAACATTGCATAGTGATCCGGGCCACAAGGTCTCGTTCGCATTATCGAAAATGGCTCGGACGGTGACCGTACCGGACGAGGTATCGATTGCGTTATCAACGACAGCAATCTTTCCAATCGACACCGAATTTGATCCTTGAAAAGTTGCTTCAACTTTAGCTAACGGATCAGTTAAGGCTGTCTTGATATCAGGCAAGAAGCGTTGTGGTACACTGAAGGCGACGTATATTGGCGAAATCTGATTTATGATTGCAAAGGGCACACTACCGTCGCCCGTCTTGGCTATATTACCGACCCGTATGCCAGCAACACCCACCCGCCCGCTAATCGGCGCAGATATTGTGTAGTAACTTAGCTGTACCTTCAAACTATCAAGCGCTGCTTTATCGGCAGCAAGTTGTGCAGAAAAAGTAGCAACCTGTGTTTTGCTATTTTCCAAATTCACCTTTGATGCAAATTCATTTGCTGCCAATGCTTCGTTGCGAACAACGTCACGCTGCGCCTGTTCGAGTTGAGCCGAGGTGCGAGCAACGGTTGCCTCAGCCTGTCGGATTTGCGCTTCAATACTGCGCTGATCGAGCCGAACAAGGACATCACCCGCATGAACGACCGCACCATCCGCAAAAGCAACATCGATAATTTGCCCCTCAACACGTGGACGTAAGGTAACCGAGGCAACCGGCTGAACCGTGCCTATGGTGTCTATCCTCATCGGCAAAGAGCCAAGTTTAGCCTCACCAAGCAAAACCGGAACGATGCGTTCAGGTTGGGCGGTGGGTGCCGCTGTCTGAGCGTTACCCGTAGTGGATAAAAGGGCCGGCAAAATAAAGGCCGCTGCAGCGAGAACAAAGTTATAGTTTTTAGCGTCCAACATTTATTTTCCAGACCGTTCTAATTCACAAGATTTTCAAGTATCGCCCTAAAAGGAACAGGAAACACATAAACGTAAAAAGATATATGGCCCGTTTTGAATAAAGGATCACATGAAATTTTTGTCATGTTTATATGTCAAATACTTGTCACGGCGGCTTTGCTTCGATAAGGAGACCCAACGGCATTGCTGATGAGGTCAGTAATTTTGCAAACTCGCCTTCATGGTGGGGGATAGTTCAACGGTAGAACAGCGGACTCTGACTCCGTTAATCTTGGTTCGAATCCAGGTCCCCCAGCCAAAAACGCGGCAAATTTACGAGAAATCAGCTATTTTTGCCGAAAATCGATAATTTGTTATAGTTTTTAGGGAAAATGGCTATATATTTATTTCGTTCGAATGCGAGCAAATGATGCCAAAACAACAGCGTTTTCCCTTACCCCCAACGGTTGATGATCTCTCCGCTGCACCTCTCGTGGTGAAGGATGCGCTGCGTGGCATTCGTCTAAAGCTAAGAAATTTTGTGCCCAATAGCGACGAATTTGGGCAAATAGGACAAAGCCGGCTACCTTTGTCGCCCCTTGCCATTGCAACAGCCCTTTTTAACGAAACTCGGAAAATTTCGTTGCTGGGCGAAGATATTGCTCGCGATGTCTTGTTTAGGCATCGAGATGAGGCTCGGCTTACCGCCTTTGCTAGATCAGGCTTTGGAAGCAACGTCTCGCCGATGCCTGAACACCAACGCCATGATTTTGTGTCGTCTCGCTATGCAGCACTTAAAATACTGACGCGGCAACTTGGGGCGAACGAATTATTGATCTTGGAACAGCCCATAGACATGACTTATTTGACCCTTTTGGGACGATTTTCTGGCAATTCTTCGGGCTTTCCTGCTCAAAATGCGATAAACTTTGATAGAATTGCATCGTCAATTGTTGCACTCGAAAAATCAGGAGCGCTTAGCAGTCCGAAGCTCGAAACGCAGGTACCACGTCTTGGCCAGCTGATATTCGCTGCTTTAGGATTAGCGGAAACCATCTTAGCTCTCTCGACCAATCACTCGGTTGAATCGACCTTGGCGGCGCTTAATCTTGCCGCAGATGTTATCGTCTTGCGGAAACCTTCAATTGCGGCAATATTCGAAGGGTTCGACCCTGAAGCTCAGCTGTCGGCGGAATATAGGCTGCTAGCCCCCCCTCTTACGGAGGCATAACCGATGCGTTTGCCCATGGTTGCCGAACTTAATGGCGAATCGGATTTGCGGCACCGTATTCGGGATCTTCGTTTTTTCGAAGAATCATTCCGGAAAAACGTTCAGCTTACCTTTCCAGAAGGTGCGACGCGATCAAAGACGGATCAAGCGCGGCTTAGATCAAGTTTTCTCGCTTGGCTGGAATCGTTTCAGGCTAATCGGCATTTAGCCAGCATCGACCGAAAAGATTTTATCTGCTTTTCAGCCGGCAGCATGTTGGCGGAGCTATTTCGCCATGATCCTTTGTCCGTGTCATCAGAAACACAATCGAGTGAAAGTGCCACGACCATTTGGCCAGAAGGCTCAGCCTATGTAAGCTATTGCTTAGGGGTTGCATTAACCGTGCTCGAACAAGAGTTTCAGCTATCGGCGGAAATTCCCGAATACGCCAATGATCCACGTATTTGGCAAAGCTTTAAAGAAAATGTTCAGGACAACCCTGATCTAGCCATTCCTTTTCTGGATATGCTCCTCGGCCAGTCACCAAACTGGAACGAGCCTTCCACGGCAGAAAATCGGCCAGCGGTTAAAGCAAAATCGACGCGCGCGCTCAGTACCTAATTTTGTAATTCGGGTAGATCACGAAAAAGCTCCAACGCTTCAGGATTAGCTAAAGCCTCGCGATTTTTGACTTCGTTTCCATGAACAATATCGCGAACCGCCAGCTCAGTTATCTTTCCTGATTTGGTACGTGGAATATCGCCGACCGCAACAATTTTTGCCGGAACATGTCTTGGACTAGCCCCTACTCGGATTTTCGACCGGATCGATTGTTCCAGAGAATCATCCAATAAAATACCGTCACGCAATCTTACAAACAGGACGATCCGAACATCGTTTTGGAAGCTTTGCCCAATGGCTATTGACTCCAAAACTTCGGGAACCTGCTCAACCTGTGCGTAAATCTCGGCAGTGCCAATGCGAACGCCACCGGGATTCAATGTAGCGTCAGACCGCCCGTGAATAATCATACCACCGTTTTGGGTCCATTCCGCGAAATCACCATGGCACCAAACCCCAGGAAAGCGACCGAAATAAGCTGCGCGATATTTTGATCCATCAACATCATCCCAAAATCCGATCGGCATTGACGGAAATGCTTTTGTGCAAACCAATTCGCCTTTCCCTGATGCGAGGGAGTGTCCCTCATCGTCCCAGACATCAACGGCCATTCCCAAGCCTGGTCTTTGGATCTCACCGGCATAGACTGGAGAAGTCGGATCACCTAACACAAAGCAGGACACGATATCTGTACCACCAGAAATGGAAGCAAGGTGAACCGTATCGCTAATTGCATGATAGACCCACTCAAATGTCTCCGCAGCCAAGGGAGATCCAGTAGATGCAATCGTCTTCAGGAAATGAAGTTGATGCGAATATTTTGGGGTTAAATTCTCTTTCTTACACGCGTCTAAATATTTAGCGGATGTTCCAAAAAAACTTACCTTTTCAGCCTCGGCAAAATCAAAGAGCACTTCACGCGTCGGAGAAAACGGCGAACCGTCAAACAAGACAAGCGTTGCGCCGGAAGCAAGCGCTGAAACCAACCAATTCCACATCATCCAGCCAAGAGTCGTGAAATAAAAGACACGATCACCTTCAACGATATTTGAATGAAGCTGATGTTCTTTCAGATGCTGAAGAAGCGTTCCGCCAGCTCCATGCACAATACATTTAGGCACACCTGTTGTGCCAGATGAAAATAAGATAAAAAGAGGATGATTAAAGGGAAGACGATTATATTGAATATTCGTCGCTGGGAAATCGGATATTGCGCGTGACAATGTAACCGCATTCGGAATGGCTCGTGAAACCTCGTCGTCTTTACCAATCAGCGGTATAATTAAAACACCAAGAAGACTAGGTAAGAGCGGAACGATTTCGCTCAATTTATCCAATAAGTTGAGCGTCTTTCCATTATAATAATAACCGTCACTGGCGATCAAAATTTTAGGGGCAATTTGTCCAAAGCGATCCAACACACCGCGCGGGCCAAAGTCGGGCGAGCACGAAGACCAAATTGCTCCAATCGATGCCGCCGCGAGCATCATAGCAATCGACTCCGGCATATTAGGAAGGATCGCCGCTACTCGATCTCCTTCCTTAATTCCCATCCTGATAAGCCATTGTTGAGCGCGAGAAACAAGGTCCGATAATTCCGACCTGGACATGCGTCTTTCAACTTTATCCTCGGATCGAAAAACAATGGCATCGTTATTATTCGAAGATCGAAGTAAGTTTTCGGCGAAATTGAGCTTGGAATCCGGGAAAAAGGAGGCTCCTGGCATATGGTCGTCAATGAGAAACCGCTCGCCTTTGTCCCCTATAACGCCACAAAAATCCCAAATCGACGACCAAAATAGACCCCGGTCTTCAATAGAAGCTTGATGCAACGTCTTAAAATCAACACATTGCTTGCCGGAAACCTCGTTATAAGAGGTCATAAATCTATGAATTCCCGTATTTTTTTGGGATAAATCTTGTGGGAACCAAAGTAATGAGGAAGACGCGTCCATAGCACACCGAATTAAGATGAATGATAGAGGATTCTTAGTTTGAGATAGCCCAGACTATCTTCCTGCGGCTCATAAGACCATGTATAACATGACGTCAAATAATGAGAAATTCGGCATTAATGCATGATCGCGATTGATAAATATCGACCTATGATCCGCTGGCTGGCAGGCTTTGTGGTACTTGGGGCCGTGTTAATCTTGGTCGGATCCATGGCTGTACCAATCCATAGCGAAGCCGTTTTGTCCGATTTGAGAACCACAATTTCGCAAGATTTTGGACCTGTCGCGTCGCTTGAGGGAAAGGCAGAGCTTCAGTTTTTACCACACCCCTCCATTGATATTGTGGAATTAAAGCTATCGTTTGACAATAAAGTGAGACTTGAAGCCCCGCGGGTCTCGTTCGGTCTCAGCCTCTTTGCGCTCATTGCCGGTCGGTATGAGCCGATATCAGCAACACTCGTCTCGCCACATATTATTATTCCCAACGATTTGGTGCCAGATGATACCGAACAATTATCTCATCAATTTAGCCGTATTTTAGGGCGGCAAGCGCAAAAACTGTCATCCGTGAATGAAGGGCATCTTGAAGCGATTACAATCGAGAACGGTATTTTTTCATTCCCCAAAAAGAATTCTAACGATGAAACACCGTCTACCATAAGCGGTACACTGTATTTTTTAACCAATGGTGCGCGCCGTTTAACGGCCACCGGAAATTGGCGTAAACAAGACGTCTTATTACAGGCGGAAATAGGCCCTAATGCCGCTAGTGAAAATGAAGACCGCAAAATTAGTCTTTTTTTGAAAAATGCACTCGGCTCGATCAAATTAGATGGTGGTACATCAAAGAAGAGCAACTCACTTTACTCTGGCAATTTAACAATAGATATCGCCCGTCTGGATAAGGTAAGTGAATGGCTATCTCTACAGCCGCTCGTTCCATTTTCGACTTCACTCAAAATTGACGGCAAGGCTTCTATAACGCCGCAACTGATTGCGGTATCGGATTCACAAGTGCGACTTGGTGCGGTTGCCATGACCGGCGGAGTATCTCTCGACTTATCCAATCAACGCCCGCTCGTAACCGGAACTTTATCGGCAGGCGATATGGATATTACGAGTTTTCTAACGCCCATTTGGCCGAAGCAATCAGAACAAGCCGGGTGGAAAGATACGCCCGTTGATCCGAATATTACACCTGATCAAGATTTAGACATTCGGCTTTCGGCAGAGCGAATTAACCTCGGTATCGTGCGCATTTCGAATGCCGCACTTTCAATCATTGCGCGAGATCGCAACCTAAATATCACGCTAGCATCGGCGCATATGTTTCAAGGTAGCGCAAAAGGAAAGATTTCAATCCGCCCGGTCAGTCAAGGGTTTTCACTTTCAAGTCATGTAAGCTTCGAAACGTTGGACATAGGTCAAACGACCTTGGCACTGATGGACCTTCGAAAACTTGAAGGGAGCATGAGTGGTAAATTTGATGTGGAATCGACGGGCCGTTCGATAGACGACATGATGAAATCATTGTCTGGCCGCGCCGAATTTTCTCTCGCTAATGGTACATTATCAGGCGTAAATATGTCGACCATCTTAAAGCGGATCGAAACGCGTCCTCTATCGGTTATTCGTGATATGCGCGGAGGTAAAACCGATTTCGAAACGATGCGTATCTCAACCCATATTGCCAATGGCATTGCTAATATCGACGATTCCGAAATGGTATTTACGCCAAATACTATGAAGTTAAGCGGATCGGTCGCCGTTGGCGAACGTCAAATCAATCTTTCGGGTGAAGCAACCGGACCCACACCACAAAATGGAGCAGAACCTGCCGTATTAGCCTATACCGTCACCGGCGGGTTTGACGATCCAGTTGTAACACCTGATATCAACCGAATACTGAAAAGGTCGAGCGGCGCGGCAGCCTCGCCCGACTAAAACCACTGTTATTATTGGTCCGCTTGAACGGCTGTTACCAATGGAACGCCGCCTAGACCATCCTTATTATAAATATCGTCCCGGAACTGGACTAAACCATCCGGCGTTGCCCAAGCGGTTATATAAACCCAAAAAACCGGAACCGGCTTTGCAAGACGTGCATCAACGCGCTGCCCTGACTGGATGGCATCATCAATTTGCTCACGCGACCAACCCGGCGTGTCCTTTAAGAGCCACTCTACATAATCACGCACATTTTGAACGCGCATACAGCCTGAAGAGACGAACCGGTAGTCATCACCAAAAATACCCTTAGCTGGGGTATCATGCATATAAACCCCATAGGGATTGGCAATATTAATCCGAACAAATCCCAAAGAATTAAATTCACCACCAGGATCTTGACGAAACTGATAGCGCGTTGCCTCGTCACTTTTCCAATTGATTTTTTCAGAAGTGATTTCTTGCCCTTCATTGGTGAAAATACGAATTTTATTTTCAGCCAAATAACCTGGATTCGCCTGCATTTTTGGAATCAAATCTTTTTTGATGATCGATGCAGGAACGGTCCAAAACGGGTTGAAATTAATATCAATCACCTTGGTCGTCATAATAGGCGATTGCCGGTCAATTTTACCAACACCCGCAGCATGGCGCGTCTGAACCATATTGTCTTCAACCGTTTCGACAATCGCGCCTGGAATATTCGCCGCTACATAGCGTTTACCGGGGCTTGCAGAATAAGACCGTAACCGGACCAGATTTACCTCGAGCTGCTTTAGACGAATATCCGCCGGTATGTTCAACGCCGTAAGAGTTTGCCCCGTTACAAGACCGGTCGGGCGCAAACCATGTAATTCCTGAAAGCGGCGAACACCAGTTTCGACAAATGAATCAAAAATATCGGAAAGACCAGCGGATGCATCAAGGTCCCCCGACGAGATTAGGCGCTTTCGCAAGTCGACTACGGCCGGATTTTGCATGCCAAGCTTCAATGGTACGCGTGGCATCTGTGGCCAGCCGCCACGGGCAATGACTTGCTTGAATGTCTCTATCGCCGCCTGTGTAGCGTTTAGGGTCTCCGGCGACAAAAGGGGCGTTGTTGAGCGGTCGAGTGTTTTGGACGTTGCTGCATCATAGCTTTGAAGCCACTCCGCTTGATCTGTGGAATCATCCTCTACATTTTGAGCAAAAAGGCGTGTTGTCATTAACGGGGCAGCGAATAAGGCAGCTGTACCGAATAAAACAGCCCGACGCGAAAGAGTCGAAGAAAATTGCATGAAACTGATTCCACCTAAACTTTGACAACAGTATCGCCGATGACGGTAAAGGAATGCTTTCGCTCCCATTAACGATCAAAGGCAATTGTGATGAGTGGTTTTGTCAATTTCATGGCCAAAATCAAAATAGGCCCAATTTAACTACAACCTATATTTGACATTATCGTTTAGGAACCGCTCCAACCTCAACAAGATCGTATTGGTTTGACGAAATTCAGGCTCTGAAATACCCCCAACCTGCTCGACGGTCCTCATATGCTTGCCGTAGAGCCCATTAACAATGTCATGGATGTCTTGACCTAATTCAGTCAACCGGATCCTCACCGAGCGGCGATCCGTACGGGACCTCTCATGAGACAAATATCCCATTTCGACCAGCTTTTTTACGTTATAGGAAACATTGGAGCCCAAATAATATCCCCTCGACCGCAATTCACCGGCCGTGAGCTCCTTGTCACCAATGTTATAAAGCAGCAAAGCCTGCACCGGATTGACATCGGAGCGGCCCCTACGATCGAATTCGTCTTTTATGACATCTAAAAGCGCCCTGTGAATTCTCTCGATATTCGAAAGGGCCTCCAGATAATAAGGATGGGTAATAGAAATTGAATTTACCCCATCATCAGTCATCGAAATTTTGACAATTTTATTCATGATAATAAGCCTAATAAGAATTACACAACCATTACGTTAGGTAAACTAATTAATTCTCGTAAAAGACGAATTAAGATTTAAAATTAACAAATCGTTGCCGCGTTCCTTGGTAAATAAAATCGCGTCAAAATAGATTAAATTATAAAATTTTGATCTGTGTTTCGGCATTCACCCGGACGAGAAATACCCGCGCGAAATGAAGCAGCAGCAATAGGACGATCGCAATAAGGGTTATGATTGAATACAAATTCGAACGCTGGGAAAGCTCCCAACAGACATAAGTTAAAGCAACACTAGCCCAAACACCGCTTCCCCAGCGCCAAGAGATCCATAGGGATACGCCGGCCACAATATCAAGAATTGGCATAACCACCATTGAGAAGAAGCTATACCATCCATTATCGCCCATCAGATGAAAGTCGCTGTTAGGGACGGAAATCATATAAAACCAACCCAAATATCCTTTAGCAATCCACGCCAAGGCCAAGCATCGATAGCCCCATAAAATGGGCTTATCTGATGTTACCGTTGATGACCCAAGATGAATTGCCATCTTAACTTAAACCCAGCGCATCTGTTTGATCGCTGCCCTATATTTGCCGTCCGGCCCTTTTGCCTGGCATTTTGTTTTTGAAAACATCCAGATCCTTATATAAGCTTAGCCTATCATATTGGGGAGGTTCGTCCTATGTCAGATGGCGTATTTTCAAAGCTTATGTTGCCGCATCGGCCAAGACGAAACCGAAAATCCGACTGGGCACGGCGTATGGTCCGTGAAAACACCCTCACAGCCAATGATCTCATCTGGCCAATTTTCGTATTAGACGGCCAAAATCGGCGTGAAACGGTATCGTCAATGCCGGGCGTAGAGCGAATGAGCGTGGATATTGCCGTTAAAGAGGCTGAAAATGCCGCGAAACTCGGTATCCCAGTTTTAGCATTATTTCCCTTTACCGACCCGGCCAAACGCGATCCCGACGGCAGCGAGGCTCTCAATTCCAACAATTTGGTATGCCAAGCCTGCCGCGCCATTAAAGCCGCCGTGCCAAATATCGGCATTATGACCGACGTGGCCCTCGACCCCTATACGAGCCATGGACATGATGGCCTATTAAGCGGCGAAACCATCTTAAATGACGAAACCGTT
>DAIOVR010000005.1:23093-24458 GCA_036758905.1 Beijerinckiaceae bacterium
GAAGAAGGCGCGGACATGGTTATGGTGAAGCCCGGCATGCCCTATCTCGACATTGTTCAGCGCGTCAGTGAAACATTTAGCGTTCCCACTTTCGCCTATCAGGTGTCGGGTGAATACGCGATGATCATGGCTGCAGCTCAAAATGGTTGGCTAGACGGCGACAAAGCCATGATTGAAAGCCTATTAGCATTCAAACGCGCCGGTGCAGACGGAATATTGACCTACTTTGCCCCCAAAGTAGCCGAAATGCTTAAAAACGGCTCGCATTAGAGGTTATTGTTGTAAAAATACCGAAAACGCGTCGCCGTTAGCAGGCTTTTTGCCGTCAGGTTTTACAGCGGCGATTCGCTGAGGTGATCCGGCAGGTGCGGATGCCAAATCCAACGCCCAATAATTACGATACCGCGAATTCGGCGCGTCAGCGCGCACCATTCCGATGCGTGTCGCGTCTTTCATCAGCATATTTTCACGATGATGCGGCGAGCGAATCCACGCATTAATCGCGTCAGCTACCGATGTATGGCCTGCTCCGACATTTTCGGCTGCATTGGCATAGACAAACCCGGCAGAATTCATACGGGAGGTAAAATCACCCCCAATTTCGTGAGAAAGGACGTTGGCTGACGCCATAGCAACCGCCTGATAGCGCGCCGCATCGATAAGCGCCGAGTCGACAATTACTGGAGCAAGTCCATTGCTCGCACGGAATTGATTAATCAATCCAACAGCTTCTTGGGATACGTCTTGAACAGGGACGTTGGCTGTCAACTGCTTAGGCGCAGAAACGCACGCTGCCAATAAGCACGTTGCCATTCCGATCACGGCTAACCGAGAAAACGCAATACGGTTCATAACATCAGCCTCCGACGTCAATTCAATTCGGATAAAACCCTATGGCGTCCACTTAAAAAATCAAAGCCAAGAAAGGTGATGTCCAACATAAATTTTAAAAATATGTTGGAAAAGCAATCGATGTAGTACCGCTTTAGGTACTAATCTGATTGCGCCCCACGGGTCCAAATCCTATCATAAACCCGATCCGCATTTTTGTTTTGTCGATGGACGCGCTTTGACCAACCAGCAACAAGACCCGCCGCAATTTTTTATGACCGCACCCAATACGTGCGGTTATTTGCCGGACAAGGTTGAGCGTAAGGTGTTTACCCATTTGGTTGGAATGAGGGCTGCTGCTCTCAATGACCTTTTAACGCAAGCGGGTTTTCGTCGCTCCCAAACCATCGCCTACAGGCCGGCCTGCGATCAATGCAACGCCTGCGTTTCCGTTCGGGTCCCCGTCGATGAATTCGAACCTTCTCGAAATATGAGGCGCGTATTGGAAGCCAATTCCGATCTTGTTGGCTTAAC
>DAIOVR010000005.1:24558-26308 GCA_036758905.1 Beijerinckiaceae bacterium
CTTCTCGAAATATGAGGCGCGTATTGGAAGCCAATTCCGATCTTGTTGGCTTAACCATCCCAAACAAAGCGACATCAGAACAATATAGTCTATTCCGCAGCTATTTAGGTGATCGCCATTCGGATGGCGGTATGATTGATATGAGCGTCCTCGATTTTTCCCTCATGATCGAAGATAGTCATGTGGATACAACACTAATCGAATACCGTCGTCGGGGCCCCGACACGTTTATAAACGGCCGCGGAACAGGTCCCCTTATTGCAACGGCTCTTACTGATATTTTATCCGACGGCCTATCGATGGTTTATTCTTTTTTTGATCCAGAATTATCCGATCGTAGCCTTGGGACCTATATGATCCTCGATCACATTCAGCGAACCAAAAAGCAGGGCCTGCCCTATCTCTATTTGGGCTATTGGATCAATGGATCAAAAAAGATGGACTATAAAGCCCGCTTCATGCCTCAAGAACGATTAGGCCTGAATGGCTGGATGCGGGTTGAATAGGCGCAAGGCCTTCAACCCGTAAATTTGTTCGATTTAGGAAACCCCTTCGGTGGCAGTCGACCCGCTTCCGCACGATTTCCAACCCATTCGACGAGCTCAGCTTCAGCCACGGTCCAAGTGCGACCTGATGTATCTTTCCAAGTCAAGCCATCGGCCATAGCGAAGGTGCGGATATCAGATAAGCCACCATCTTTATATTTCTGCAGCCTTACGCCCTTACCGCGAGCCATCTCGACCATTTGTGTCATCGGGAAGCACAGCAATTTCCGATTTTCGCCGATGGCAGCAACATAATCACCATCAACGGGAACGGCGAAGCGAGCCGTTTCTTTATCGTCGAGATTAAGCATCTGGCGACCCTTGCGCGTATTGGCAACAGTATCATCAGCGCTCGCAATAAAGCCGCGTCCGACCGAGGAGGCAAAGAGCAATTTACTGCCTGGTTTGTGCGGCCATGCCGTTACAATATCCGCGCCCTCATCGATATCGGCCATGAGACGAACGGGATCACCAAATCCGCGTCCGCCAGGAAGCTTAGATGCATCAAGCGTATAGACTTTGCCATTCGTCGTCAGAACCAAAATTTTTGCAGTAGTTTCGGTATGGAACGACAAAGCCAACTCGTCGTCGCCCTTAAATTGTACGGACGTCAAATCAGCAACATGACCCTTAAGGGCTCTGATCCAACCTTTTTGTGAAAGAACGACAGTCAACGGCTCACGTTCAACCATAGCCTCCGTTAAATCAATGTCGCCAACATCGGGAGCATCTGCAAAGGTAGACCGCCGCTTGCCAAGCGCGGTGTCTTGCGAAAAGCTTTTCTTCACTTCGCGTATTTGTGCAGAGACAACTTTCCATTGTTTATCGGGTGAACCCAGCAGCGCCTCTACTTCGGATTTCTCTAAAGAAAGCGCTTCAAATTCACGCTTTAATTCCATCTCTTCAAGTTTGCGCAAAGAACGCAATCGTGTGTTGAGAATAGCATCAGCCTGAACATCATTGAGCTCGAAATAGCGCATCAGCTCAACCTTAGGCTCATCCTCTTCGCGAATGATTTTAATCACCTTGTCGAGATCGAGATAAACAATGAGAAGCCCGCGAAGAATTTCGAGGCGTTTATCAATTTGACCCAAGCGGAAGCGCGAACGGCGCTCCAGAACAACACGACGGTGGCCAAGCCATTCGCGTAATACATCGGCTAGACCAAGCACACGTGGCACAAGTCCTGCTGTCAGCACATTCAT
>DAIOVR010000005.1:26408-42249 GCA_036758905.1 Beijerinckiaceae bacterium
CCCGGTACGAAGGTCATCAATTGTTCGGAGGTCGCTTGTGGATGCCCTACTAAATAAAGCGCCGCGTCGCAGAGTTCAGCAGCGTTATGGGGTGGAATAGACGTTGCCATACCAACCGCAATGCCTTGCGATCCATTTGCCAATAGATTTGGAAATGCCGCAGGCAACACCAATGGCTCTTCTTCCGAGCCGTCATAGGTCTCACGGAAATCGACAGAGTCTTCGTCTAGGCCATCGAGCAATAGCCGCGCGACTTCGGTAAGGCGCGCTTCGGTGTAGCGCATAGCCGCAGGATTATCGCCATCAATATTGCCGAAATTGCCCTGCCCGTCCACGAGTGGATAACGAACAGCAAAATCCTGCGCGAGGCGGACCAAAGCGTCATAAACTGATTGGTCGCCATGCGGGTGATATTTACCAATCACATCGCCGACAACACGGGCGCACTTTTTAAATGCCTGACCAGGATCGAGCCGCAACAAACGCATGGCATAAAGCAACCGGCGATGGACAGGCTTTAAACCATCGCGCGCATCAGGCAGTGCTCGGTGCATAATGGTTGACAGGGCATAAGCGAGATAACGCTCTTCGAGCGCATCCTTTAGCGATATGACCTCTACGCCCGATCCCTCTGGCGGCTCAACCGGCTTACCCATTAAATACTTCCCCGTTCAAACAGGGCCAATCGCTACCCTAACCCACTGATTCGCGGCAAGCATTCGAAAAGCATTGCCCCCCTGAAAAGATTAGGACTTTTGATGGGAAAACAGCGCGACAAAGGCCGATCTAGCCTCTGGCACCGGGATGCCGCGAGGCCCGAAGAGATGACGCTCAAGAAAATATCCGGTTAGAGCCAATCCTTGAGCAATCGCTTGAGCGTCTGGGAACTCAACATTTGATTGTTTTAGAAAGGCTGGAAGAGCAAAAAGACGATCCTTATAGGGCTCTCCTGCACCCGCCGAAACCGCACGTCCAGACTTAGGCGAGACATAAATCAAATCATCGGTTTGCCCTGTTGCTGCACATTCCAATAGATCAAGCCCAAACCCGAGCTCACCTAGAAGGGCCAATTCAAAACGAACCATAAGAGGTGCAGCAAGAGCTGGTTGTTGAAGAGCGTCGAGGACAATGACCAATGTCTCGTAAAGTCCAGGATGCGGATCACGTTCAGGCAGTAAGCGAAGAAGTGCCCCTAGCGTTGCAATTGCATAAAGAGCTGTTGACGATCCCATAAGCGATGCCGCACGTAACTGCGTCGGCTCCAAGGCGAACTGCCCTAATTGCTCATCGATACGTGCGCGCCAAACCAACTCGCAACCATTACCCGCTTGTAAGGCTGGCTGCATTCGCCTTGAGCGCCCGCCCCGTACGACACCTAAATGCCGACCATGCTCACGAGTCATCGCTTCTAAAATGACATCGCCTTCGCCGAGACGCCGTACACCAATGACGATGCCCTCGTCCTGCCACTCCATAATTGGTTAGCCTCGCAATATAAAAATTACTTCGGAAACTCGAGTCCCATCTCCCGATAGCGAGCCGGATCATCAGACCAATTTTCGCGTACTTTTACGTGCAGAAAAAGGTGAACGGGCTTTTCAATTTCAAGTCCGATTTCTTTGCGGGCTAATTCCCCGATGGTCCGAATTTGTTGTCCGCCTTTCCCGAGAACAATCATCCGCTGCGTCTCGCGTTCAACAAAAATCGTTTGTTCAATGCGAACGGAGCCATCCTTACGTTCCTGCCATTGATCCGTTTCCACGGTTGAACGATAGGGCAACTCATCATGCAATCGTTCAAATAATTTTTCGCGGGTAATTTCGGACGCTAGCATCCGCAATGGCGCATCTGAAACCTGATCTTCCGGATATAACCAGTGGCTCATCGGCATAAGGGCTGCAAACCGTTCGAGCACTTTTGGAACACCACTTCCTGTTAAAGCTGAAACCATAAATGTTTCTTTGAAGGGGAAGCGAGCGTTAACATCCTCGGCAAGCTTTAGAAGAGATGGCCGCTCAACAAGATCAACTTTATTGAGAATGAGAAACGCATCCTGCTTTATATTTTTAAGCCCTTCGATAATCGCTTCGGCTTCTTCATCAACGCCCTTACGAGCGTCAAGCACGAGGGCAACAGCGTCAGCGTCCCCTGCCCCACCCCATGCCGAGGTTACCATGGCTCGTTCAAGTCGCCGCTTCGGCGTAAAAATACCAGGTGTATCGACAAATATGATTTGCGCCGTGTCTTTAATTGCAATGCCGCGCACCAAAGCGCGCGTCGTCTGCACTTTACGCGAAACGATCGATACTTTTGCACCGACGAGTTGATTAATCAGCGTTGATTTACCCGCATTCGGCGCACCGATCAGTGCAACAAATCCACACCGCATCGTCTCGTCTGCAACCGTCATTTCATCGGCAGCCATTACGCACTCTCCTCAATACCCTCACGCCTCAAAAGGGCGGTCGCAGCGGCATGTTCCGCTATCTTCTTTGATGGACCTTCTGCCTCAGAAGAAGGGTAACCTTGTATCTCAACCGCGATCACAAAAACCGGCGCATGATCTGGACCTGTCCTTCGCACCTCACGATAAACAGGAACGGGCAAACCTTTACCCATGGCCCATTCTTGCAGCGCGGACTTGGCATCGCGTCGCGAACGTTTGCTCGCGGATAATCGAGGACCAAAACTGCGTTCAATCAGTAACCGTGCTGCATCAAAGCCACCATCTAAATAGACGGAAGCAATAACCGCTTCACATACATCTCCTAGTAACGCTGACTTCTTACGCATTCCCGAAAGCTTCTCACCAGTACCAAGTCTTATATAGGGTGACACACCCCATTGCTCGGCAATCTCAGCGCAACTTTCTTTTCGCACAAGGTCAGCTAAACGCCGTGATAAATCGCCTTCATCTTCAGATGGAAACGTACGAAACAACATGTCGGCGATAACAATTCCAAGAACCCGATCACCGAGAAATTCTAATCTTTGATAATGTGGCCCATTCGCAGGCGTGCCGGGCAACGCACTGATATGGGTTAAGGCCCGGGTCAGTAATTCGCGATCAGCGAAGGTATAGCCTATCGACGCTTCTAATTCAGCTAAGTCAAGCGCAGGGCGGCGCGCCATCAAGATCAATGAATCCGATTAAAGATGCGGTTCCACCGCACCGTCCAAGGCCATTCCCATATTTTCCACGCAGTGCCATCGATCGAGAAGAAAATAACTTCTGCACGGCCTACAAGATTTTCAAAAGGCACCATGCCTACGCCATAAGGAACTTCAAAACGAGAATCGCTTGAATTATCGCGGTTATCGCCCATGAAAAAATAATTGCCAGGTGGGACAACAAAATCAGGCGTATTACGGCCCATCACATTGAAGTAATTTTTCTTTTCCTGCAGACGGTGGTTAAGGCCTTCAGGCAACTCTTCATTAAAATACGTGAACTCTTCCTCGAGTCCTGCGCCCGCGTCGCCTTTCTCCGCTCCGGTCTGCACTTTCTTAACTGGCTTGCCGTTGATGAAGAGAAGATTATCCTTCATCTGCACATGGTCACCGGGCAAGCCAATCAGCCGCTTGATATAATCCGTTGATTGATCTCCCGGCCATTTAAAAACAATCACATCGCCACGCTTTGGCTCTGTGCCCAAAAGACGACCCGAAAACACGGGAGGACTCCCAGGGATCGAGTGTTTCGAAAATCCATATGAATATTTCGAGACAAACAAATAATCGCCAATCTGCAAGGTTGGCACCATGGAGCTCGACGGAATATTAAAAGGCTGGAAGAGAAATGTCCGAATGACGAGGGCAATCAGTAGCGCCTGAACGATAACCTTAATGGTTTCAACAAGACCACCATCATCCGGCTTCGTCCCTTGAACGCCCTTATTTCCGCTCATCGTTCAGTCCTTCACATCACGCGGCACATGCCGCAAATCCTCTATAGGCAATGCAAGGCGCCCTAGCAATGCAACTCGCCCAACCTCATAACGGCCGATCTAAACCGGCAATGCCTCAATCAACACAACCGCCATCGCCATCGGATGATCATCCGTCAAAGTAAGGTGAATTTTTGCTTCATGTCCTGTAGGCGTCATCGCCTTGAGGCGCTCAAGCGCCCCACCTTCAAGTTTAAGTGTAGGAGCTCCTGAGCGGAGGTTCACAACCCCCATATCCTTCATAAACACACCGCGGCTAAATCCGGTACCAAGCGCCTTGGCGCAAGCCTCTTTTGCTGCAAAACGCTTTGCATAGGTCGCGGCAATATTGGCACGCCCCTCAGCCTTGCGGCGCTCCTCAGTGGTGAAAACCCGATGGGTAAACCGCTCGCCAAACCGGGCAAGCGTCTGCTCGATCCGGCTAATGTCACAAAGATCAGAGCCGATACCAATGATCACGAACGAGGTCTCGCCAAAGCGCGCCCGCGGTTCATAGCTGCTCGCATTTGTGAAATGGCTACGGACAAACCAACGAAAATCGCTTCTCCAATAATAAAGTGCCCGATATTCAATTCACGAATTTCAGGCAATTTTGCCACTTGTTCAGCGGAGTAAAAATCTAATCCATGACCCGCATGCACTTCGAGACCCAGCCGACCCGCTAAAGCAGCACCGGTATCAAGACGAGCTAATTCTCGATCGGCTTTAATCCGATCGTCATGTGCCAGCGCTTCGCAATAAGATCCCGTATGTAATTCGATAACGGGCGCTCCAAGCTTTTTAGCCATTTCAATCGGAGCCGCATCTGCCTCAATAAACAAAGACACGCGGACACCAGCTTGCGATAATTCCGCAATATAAGGCGCCAACACATGCTGTTGCCCTACAATATCAAGGCCACCTTCGGTTGTTCTTTCCTCGCGCTTTTCAGGCACAAGACATACGGCATGCGGCTTAACACGAAGTGCAATCGCCTTCATTTCCTCTGTAGCGGCCATTTCAAAATTCAAAGGCTTGGCGATTTCAAGGCTTAGTCTTGCCATATCGTCATCACGAATATGACGACGATCTTCACGCAAATGCGCCGTGATGCCATCGACGCCTGCTTCAATCGCCATTAAGGCGGCGCGAACAGGGTCAGGCGAATTACCGCCACGGGCGTTCCGAATGGTTGCCACGTGATCGATATTTAAACCAAGGCGAAGCGGTGGAATGTCGTTCATGATCGTTTAGGCTTTCAGAGCCCGACTGCCGGGCTTTACGGGCGGAATAGCAGCCAATTCTGGCGGAAGTTGGTCCGCTGGATAGGCCGGAATATCGAGAGTAGCGAGCGCAATATAGGGAATTCCCAGCTCGGCCTTACCGCCCGAACGGTCGATCAAACAGGCTTCTCCGACAAGGTTTGTCGTCAAACCATTAATCGCTTCGATACATTCGCGAGAAGAGAGCCCCGTTGTAATGATGTCCTCAACGATAAGGACTTTAGCATCTTCCGGAATTGTAAACCCGCGGCGCAACTGAAAGCGCCCTTCTTCACGCTCGACAAACACAGCTTTTGCCCCCAAATGCCGTGCCGTTTCATAGCCAGGGACAATACCACCGATCGCTGGCGACACGACGACATCAATTTTCCCGAATTTAGCAACAATTAGCTCTGCTAACGCCCGGCATAATTTCTCCGTCCGCGCGGGATCCTGAAAGATAAACATTTTTTGTAAAAAAACCGGGCTTCTCAAGCCGGATGACAAAATGAAGTGCCCCTCAAGCAAAGCGCCTGCATCACGAAACTCGGCCATAACTTCATCAAATGTCATCGGAGACCCTCTCTTTCTGGGTGAGGTTTACCATGAAGGAGTAAAAAGGCGACCCAATTGTATACTTTTCAACCCAATTTTAGCCATTCACCCGCGTTACAGCATGAATAACGGGCTTCGCACGGAGCTGACTGATAATTGCGTTAAGATGCCGTAAGTCCCAGACTTCAACATCAATATCCATTTCACGGAAGTCGGCCGTCTTACCCGTAATAGAGATAGCGTCGATATTACCGTCGCTTTCGCCAATAACCGATGCCACTTGCGCCAAAACGCCCGGCTCATTGATGACGGTAACGTGTAACTGCGCCGGAAACCGATGCGAATGGGCCTCGTCAATATCCCAACGGACGTCAAGCCAACGCTCTGGCTGATCGTCAAATGCCGTCAAAGCCGGTGATTGTATCGGATAAATCGTAATACCAATTCCGGGCGTTAAAATACCAACAATCCGGTCTCCGGGAACTGCCCCACCATTCGGCGCGAATTGCACCGGCAAGTCACCGCCGATACCACGAATGGGAATGGCCGAACGCCCTGCGTCAGAAGCATCACCATCTCCAGAGCCTGGAACCTTAAAGACCAATCCTTGGCCTTGTTTCATGCCGAACCACCCGCCCTCGGCAAGATTAGCTTCAGTGCCTGCGGATTGTTCTTCGCGGTAATCTGGAAATACAGCTTTAATCACATCGCCCGAATACATCTCGCCGCGGCCAACGGCGGCCAGCACATCTTCATGCGACGAACGAGCAAGCCTCGGCAATGCTAATTTAAGCCGCTCTTCCGAGTAAACTTTACCAATGCGCTCGAAGGCTCTCTCGATGATTTGCTGTCCTAGACCGGCATATTGGTTTCTGACCGCCACGCGCGTTGCGCGCCTAATGGCTGAGCGAGCCTTTCCGGTAACAACAATTTCTTCCCAGGCTGAGGGGGGCGTTTGCCCTTCGGCACGAACAATTTCTACCTCATCGCCATTGCGAAGTGTGGTGACGAGCGGAACAAGCGCGCCATTTACCTTTGCACCGACAGCCGTATCGCCAACATCGGTGTGAACGGCATAGGCAAAGTCGATAGGCGTTGCATTGCGCGGAAGTGCAATCAATCGTCCCTTCGGGGTAAAGCAAAAGACCTGATCATGGAAAAGTTCCAGTTTGGTGTGTTCTAAAAACTCTTCGGCATTATCCCCTTCGGCCAATGTCTCAAGCGTTCGGCGCAGCCACGCATACGCGTTGCTCTCCCGTACTTTTCCATCAACATAATTTTTTCCCTCGGGATCTTTATAGAGGGCATGAGCGGCAATGCCGTATTCTGCGATACGGTCCATTTCAGCGGTTCTGATTTGCAATTCAACACGTTGTCGACCAGGCCCAACAACCGTTGTGTGTAGCGAGTGATAATCATTTTGCTTGGGCGTGGATATATAGTCCTTAAACCGACCGGGCACGCTTGACCAAGTTGTGTGAACAATTCCAAGCGCCGCGTAACAATCGGCTACTGTGTCAACTACAATACGAAAGCCAAAAATGTCCGATAATTGCTCGAAGGAAACCGATTTCCGTTCCATCTTTTTCCAAATGGAATAAGCGCGTTTCAACCGCCCTTTCACCAGAGCCTTGATACCGGATGCTGCTAATTTTTGGGTGAGCTCATTTTCAATCCGCTCAATCAAGGGACCGCTTCTAGGTCCCATTTCATCCAGCCTTTGCCTAATGGTGGCATAGGCATCCGGCATTAAATGGCGGAACGACAGGCTTTCAAGCTCTTCGCGAAGGTCCTGCATACCCATTCGGCCCGCCAATGGGGCATAGATATCCAGCGTCTCCTCGGCGATCCGCGCGCGCTTGGACTCGGCCATAAATTGCAGCGTCCGCATATTATGCAAGCGATCAGCCAATTTAATCAGCAGTACCCGCACATCATCGGCGATCGCGAGAAGTAATTTACGGAGATTTTCCGCCTGTGCCGCTTTTTTGGAAACCAGATCAAGTTTCTGGATTTTCGTTAAACCATCGACCAATTGCCCAATATCAGGACCGAAAAGCCGATCGATTTCTTCCCGCGTTGTTTCCGTGTCTTCGATTGTGTCGTGTAATAAGGCAGCGACAATGGTCGCGTCATCAAGCTTTAGCTCAGTTAGAATGGCCGCAACTTCGAGGGGATGGGAAATATAAGGTGCGCCGGATGCCCGCTTTTGGCTGCCATGCGCACGCATCGCGTAGACATAGGCGCGATTGAGAAGCGCCTCATCCGTACCCGGATTATAGGCTTTTACCCGATCAACCAGTTCATATTGTCGCATCATATTAAAAACTATCCCGCTTTCGATCTGTTATCGCAAGCCGAAGATAAAGATAATGCTAATAAAAAAGCCCGGCGATTATCCCGCCGGGCTTTAAAATTGGACTCAAAGACGTTCTGATTAGTCGTTATCATCGTCCGCAGAACCAGCGGGAGGCACCAATCCGTCCAAACCACGAAGCAAATCTTCCTCCGTCATCCGGTCGAACTCCACCGAGTCATCCGCTCCAGATGCGGCCATATTGCCACCGCCGATCATCGGCACAGCCGCTGCCTCAGGCTCGTCAACATCGACGTGCTTTTGCAGCGAATGGATCAGATCTTCCTTCAGATCTTCCGGCGAAACGGTTGAATCCGCGATTTCCCGCAAGGCCACGACAGGATTTTTGTCGCGATCACGGTCCACCGTCAGCGGGGAGCCTGCAGAAATCATGCGGGCACGATGGCTTGCGAGCAACACGAGCTCGAAGCGGTTATCAACTTTTTCAATGCAATCTTCAACGGTGACGCGAGCCATGGTAGCCCAGTCTCCTATTAGTATGTGGCGGGAACTGAAGCGTCTGATACACTCGCTCGCTTCCAGACGCAAGTTTTTCTCGCGTCTTCATCTTAGATACAGATATTTTTAAAGGAGTTGCTCATGAAGACCAGCATTTTTCTTATAACTGGCACCAAGGACGCCCGATAGAATGGTCAAGCCCTTGCTTGACGAAGCAATAATGGAAAGATTAAAAATCAACCATAACCTGTATCGAGCGTTTTGTTATAATCCTAGGTTGTTGTAATTGAACTGTATTTTGTAAAGTAATATTTATAACAAACAAAATTATTTTAATGGATGAAGGAATAACTTCATCAATTTGATAAAAAGAAAGATTGTATAATGCAAATCTCTGAACGTATTGCCCTATTTATTGACGGCGCAAATCTTTACGCAACGGCAAAATCCCTAGGATTTGATATCGATTACAAGCGCTTGCTGAAAGAATATCAGGCCCAGGGCTATCTTGTTAGAGCTTTTTACTACACGGCTCTTATTGAAGATCAGGAATATTCTTCAATACGCCCGTTGATCGATTGGCTTGACTATAATGGCTATCGGGTCGTCACAAAGCCGACGAAAGAGTTCGTAGATTCGGCTGGACGGCGGAAAGTTAAGGGCAATATGGATATTGAGCTTGCCATCGATGCCCTTGAGTTGGCGCCATATATCAATCACGCGGTTATTTTCTCGGGCGACGGCGATTTCCGCTCTCTGGTTGAGGCCCTTCAACGTCGGGGCGTTAAGGTATCCGTTGTCTCAACAATAAGCTCCAATCCCCCCATGGTGGCAGACGAGTTACGCCGCCAAGCGGATGAATTTATTGATATTATTCAACTTCTGCCGCGTATCGGGCGCGAATCGACCGACCGGCCAGCCCGCCCAACTGAGCGGCGCGACGATGAAGATGATGATCTATAAGTCTCCGGTTCTCTGCTGAGGCAGAATTAAGTGCAAGCCGAACAGAATGCGCTGGAACCCAGCCATAATTGCCAAATCTGTCCGCGTTTGGTTGCCTTTCGAGAGACGGCGCGTTCATCATGGCCCGAATGGCACAATGGTCCGGTGCCATCCTTTGGGGGTCCAACAGCTCAGCTCTTAATCGTCGGATTGGCGCCCGGGCTAAAAGGCGCCAACCGAACGGGACGACCCTTTACCGGGGATTATGCTGGCGATCTTCTTTATTCAACCTTGATTCAATTTGGCTTTGCAAAGGGCCAATTTGCCGCACGACCCGACGATGGCCTCGAACTCGTCAATTGCTTGATCACCAATGCCGTGCGCTGCGTACCCCCGGAAAATAAGCCGACACCAGCAGAAATTGCCGCCTGCCGACCTTTTCTTATGAATACGATAGCCGCCATGCCCGCCCTAAGGGGTATATTGGCCTTAGGCAAAATATCGCATGACAGCGTCCTACGCGCGCTTGGCGTTCCGCTTTCCGCCTATAAATTCACCCATGGTGCTCAACACGCTATCGGAGATCTTATCGTTTACGACAGCTATCATTGCTCACGCTACAACACGAATACGGGCGTCTTGACCACCAAGATGTTCCAAGATGTTTTTGCTGCCATTCGGGAAAACATCCCTCAAAACTAAACCTGCCAACTGTGCAATATCGCCATGCCGATCTGGCAAATTGGCAATCGTCACGCGTCATCAATACATAGACTTACCCTTTAGGAATGCTTATGTTGGCGGTTTAAGGGGTACTTTCCGCATGAAACAACGCCGTTCACGCCTCATCGATGATTTCGACCATTTGTCGGTCGAACGCGCGATTGCTGAATTACGCGCAGGTCGGGCTGTTATCGTGACCGATGATGACCGTACCGGGCTGATTGCGAGCGTTGAATCGGTCGGCGGCGAAATGGCTAAAAGCCTCGCTGAATATGCCGACAATAAAGCACATTTGGTCTTAACCGCGGCCCGCCTACGTCGGATTGGCGTTGAACGCCAGACTGCTGGCGCGATAGCCCTTCCCCGTTTGGATCAAGAGCGCATAGCATCCCTCGCTTTGCGTCTTGATGCGCGTGCCGATGCGCCGGTAGGTGCAACCAGCGTTATCGATCGCGCAGGTCTTGAATTGGCAGCATTGGCGCTTCTCATCCCGGCCATCATTGTCATACCGCTCGCCACCCCTTCGATTGCTGGCGAAGCCATACAATCCATCCGCGCCGAGGCGATTGAGCAATATCGGCGTCACGCAGCAACGCACCTTTCCATCATCTCCCGCGCACACGTCCCCCTTGAAGGGGCTACTTCCACCGAATTCGTCGTGTTTCGTGGCGGCGAGGGTTTGCGCGACCAAGTAGCGATCATCGTAGGCGCGCCCGATCTCGCCACTGCCGTGCCGACCCGTCTGCACTCCGCTTGCTTAACCGGCGACCTATTTGGCTCGTTAAAATGCGATTGCGGCGATCAATTGCGCGAAACCGTCAAATGGATGAGCGAAAATGGCGGCGGTGTTTTGCTTTATCTAGATCAAGAAGGGCGTGGCAATGGCATCGCCAATAAGATCCGCGCCTATGCGTTCCAAGCCAAAGGTCTCGATACCTATGACGCCGATGAAGTATTAGGCTTTGATATGGACCAGCGCGGTTTCGACTTTGCCGCTGAAATGCTCCGCCAATTAGGAGTCCATCGCGTAACGCTCTTGACCAATAACCCGGAAAAGATCGCAAGCTTGCGCCGCTCAGGCATTGAGGTCGCAGCCCACAAGCGTATCTTTGGACGCGAGACAAGCGCTAACGTCCATTATATGGCGACAAAACGCGATAAAGCGGGGCATTTGGGGGAATAGTCCCACGTTATTAAAAGTGGTTATTCGTCGAAGGCCGGTGATCGCACGACCTGAAGCATAAATCTCAACCCACCCGTCCTACAAAATCAGCAATAGCATTTGCCGTCCGCTCCCGGCCTACAAAAGGCGCGTGTCCTTCATGAGAAACAATTAACGCTTCCATTGCCTCATGCCGCTTTGCCATTTCTACCAATGTTGCTTCTGATAAAAGGTCAGAATGTTCGCCGCGCAGCGTTAGAACAGGATAGGCTTTAAGCAAATCAAACAGAGGCCAAGCGCTCGGAATGGGCTTTGAAAAATCAATCCCCGTCAGCGTGTTTCCAAGCGCCGGATCATAAGAGAGTGATAATTGTCCATCATCCCGTTGGACAAAAACAGCGCGTGCAAATTCTTGCCATTCCTCATCTCTTAAATCCGTAAAGTCCGTATTGGAAGCTCTTAAACGTTTAACGGCCTCATCCCAATCCTTCGGCATCGTTCCCTTGCCGACATAAGACGCGATACGCCGCAAACCCTCAACCTCAATCATGGGTCCGATATCGTTCAAAACACACGCTTTGATGAGATGAGGTGCCGTCGCAGCAAGAGCCATCGAAATAAGCCCACCACGCGACGTACCAACAAAAATCGCTTGGCTAATGCGCAACGCTTTTAGCATCTGGCGGATATCGGTTGCTTCCACCGCCACTGTATAATGCCGCCAATCCGGATCATGCTCCGATTGGCCACGGCCTCGATACTCGATAACAATCACACGACGTTTTAAACCATCGCCAGAAAGCATCATTGCAAGCCCGTGAAAATCATTCGCGTTCCGCGTGAGCCCAGGCAAGCAGACTATTGGCAAACCGGACGCATTAGCTTCACCATAAATCCGAGCATGCAAACGAAGCCCGTCACTGGATGGCATAAAAAAATCAGCAAATTGAGCGTTGGACAATTGGGCTTCCTCCATGAAACTATTGAGCGTTGCCACGCTTCAAATCGTCTTTCAGAGCACTCATAAATTCACCATTCAACCGCGCACGATAAATCTCCACATTTTCCATCACGCGTTGAACATAAAACCGCGTTTCCGAAACCGGGATGCGCTCAATCCATCGCACCGGATCTATGCTTGCATCGCGAGGGTCACCATTCGCCACAATCCATTTCTTCACATTACCCGCTCCTGCATTATAAGAGGCAATAGCAAGGATATAAGAGCCGTTCCAATATTCTACCAACTCACCTAAATGCGCTGTACCGATTGCAACATTATAAGAAGCATCAGAGATTAATCGCTCCGGATTAAAAATGATCTTATTCTTGCGCGCTGTCTCTTGTGCAGTCGGGACCATCAATTGCATTAACCCACGCGCGCCAACCGGCGACAGAGCCATAGGGTCAAAAGAGCTTTCTTGACGTGCAATAGCATAGGCAAGCGGCGCTTCGACCGCAGGCTCGGACGGCATAGGGAAACCTTCAACTGGCCAAGCATCGAGGTCAAAGGCAAAGCCACGTTGTAAGGCTGTTTTGCCCGCAATCGTTACGAGACGAATATCACCATACTCTCTACCAATGGCAGCAAGCGCAGAAAGCGCTGGGGCATCGGGTAATTTCATCGCAACATCAGAGGCAAGCGTTGCAGCAAACTCATTGCCGCCGGCTTCCATCAAATAAACAATCGCCTTAAATCCAAGAACCGACGCTGCGCGAGCCAGATCGGGCTCAGGCGTTGTGCGAAAGGCAAGTTCAGCACTACCCGTCTTTAATCGTGCCAATTGTCCATAATATAGCAAAGGCGATTTAGCGGCGCGCTGAAAGACTTCTTTGCCTGATTTACCTTGCGCTTCTAAGGCTAGACCAAGCCAATAGGCGGCGCGTGATTTAAGCGTTTCGCTCGTCGCTCTTTGTTCAGCATCAACAAAAAAAGCTTCCGCTTTTGCGCCATCCTTTAAATAATCAAGCGCGAGCCATCCTTGCGTGAAAGCGGCATCGTAAAGATTAGCAGAAGAGATTCCGGGATGTTGCTTAGCAACTTCAAGCGCTAAATCGGCACGACCAATCTCCGCAAGCCGACGCATTAAAACACGCCGTTCAACCCACCAATCATCCGGACGAAATGGAGTTACATTCGGGGGGAGTTTCGCTAAAGCTGCAGCCGCTTCCGGCAGACGATCATTTCGCCTTAAAAATTGCGCTTCTGATAAAATATAGCCCTGCTCTTTTTTTATCGTCGGCGATGCTGCCTGCAAAAGCTTTTCAGCATCAGGAGCTCGCTTGCCAACAGCGATCCTAATTTTTGCGAGGCTCAAGGCATCACTGCCTGCCAATTCCGCTGCGCGTTGTGCCGCCGCCCAATTTTCAGCAAATAGGAGATTATCCATACGCTCCCGATGATCGGCATCCGTCAGATCATCCTTAAAGCGGCCTATGATTTCGGCTTCAATATCGCTTGGATAGCTGTCTTCACGCCATGATTTACGAATGGTATCGGCAGCCTCCTTAACGCGTCCGGCGGCTTTTAAACTTGCAGCCAGTAAATAACGACCCGTAGGAGTTAAAGGCGCGCGTGTTTTGAAATATCCAAGAACTACTCCATCGTCGCGTGGTTCATTGTAAAGCGCCTCCTCGCCCTTCTTGCGAATGAGCTGAAGGGTCGGCCAATCCGGATTATTTGAGAGAAAGTCATTGATCCGGCTAAAGCCCGCTTTTTCTTGGGCAGTGCGCAGCGCCACCCACTCTAAACTGATCTTGGCCAAAGGGTCGGAAAGGGTCGAAGCAAATTGATCCCCAGCTGCAAAATCACCTGAGCGATAGGACACAATAGCGCTTTTCATAGAAGAAAGCGTTGTAGGGTCCGGCTTTACGCCGTCCATTACCGCTAATTGGCCATAGCTTGGGTAGATCAGCGCTAGTTCGATCAAAAGCAGCGCGAAAATAGACCTAAAAACGTTTACTAATCGACTAGCCACAAGCTTACCCTGCTCCCCAGACGGCCTTAGCCGATTCGCTCCATCGCAAACGATAGCGATAAATAAGGCAAGGCCATGACCACGCCTCTTCCCCAATAGCCACGAAGCCGTTATGTGTCATGGCCATCGGATAAATAAATCGTTTCGGGAGCCGCTCGCATGTCCAAGGGTCCAGTATTCAGAGGTTCAATCCCTGCCCTGATCACGCCATTTAAAAATGGCGCGTTTGATGAGGCCGCTTTTCGGGCCCATGTGAATTGGCAGATTGAGCAAGGTTCGACAGGGCTCGTTCCCGTTGGCACGACAGGCGAAAGCCCAACCCTTTCGCATGTTGAGCACAAACAAGTGGTAGAAGCCTGTATTGCCGCTGCCAATGGTCGTGTGCCCGTAATGGCCGGAGCTGGCTCCAACAATACCGCCGAGGCCATCGATCTTGCCCGCCATGCCGAGAAGGCAGGCGCTGCCGCCGTCCTCGTTGTCACGCCCTATTATAACAAGCCGAACCAAGAAGGTCTTTATCAGCACTTTAAGGCCGTAAACGACTCCATCGGTATCCCGATTTACATCTATAATATTCCGCCCCGCTCGGTGGTTGATATGTCAATCGACACGATGAAGCGCCTCTATGAGCTGAAAAACATTGCCGGCGTGAAGGATGCTACAGGAAGCGTCGCGCGGATCTCCCAACAGCGCCAAGCGTTAGGTCCTGATTTTGTCCAGCTATCGGGGGATGATATCATCGCATTGCCGTCTGTTGCCTGCGGTGCGCAAGGTACAATTTCAGTCATTGCCAATGTCGCGCCCAAATTATCGGCCGAGCGCATGGCTGCAGCCCTTACCGGTGATGCCGTAAAAGCTTTGGCCCTTCAGGATAAGCTTGTCCCGCTGGACCAAGCTATATTTATTGAGCCAGGCTTAGCGGGTGCCAAAGCTGGACTCGCACTCTTGGGACGCGGTAATGAGGAAGTCCGGTTGCCGCTTGTCCCGGTAACGGCTGCAACAAAGGCCGCGATTAAGTCAGCCATGCTGCATGCCGGCTTGATCAACGGCTAAAAGGAACCATATTCCGGTCATGGTAGAAAAAGTGAATCCAAACCGGAAGATCGCGGCCGAAAATCGCAAGGCTCGGTTCGAATACGCCGTTTCCGACGTCTACGAAGCGGGAATCGCTTTAGCAGGAACCGAAATCAAATCGCTTCGTGCAGGCAAAGCGACGATCGGCGACAGCTATGCAGCAGAGCGAAACGGCGAGCTCTTTCTCGTCAACGCCTATATCCCGGAATATTTACAAGCCCATCAATTCAATCACGAGACGAAACGCCCGCGGAAGCTGCTTCTGCATAAGCGACAGGTCAACAAATTGATCGGCGCGGTACAAAGAGAGGGAATGACCATTGTCCCCCTCAAAATCTATTTCAACGATCAAGGCCGCGCCAAAGTAGAAATTGCGCTAGCGAAGGGTAAAAACGCCGCTGATA
>DAIOVR010000006.1:0-12092 GCA_036758905.1 Beijerinckiaceae bacterium
CTCATTTGCGGCTGGATGATCCATAACAAGGATGGCTCGCCCATGAAGGCTGGCGCTCATCCGGCTTTGGCGCAAGGCAAAGTCCGCTATGTGGGTGATCATGTTGCTGTCGTTATTGCAGAGACCTATTCGCAAGCCAAAGATGCTGCTGAAAAGATCGTCGTTGATTACGGTGTTTTGCCAGCGGTTGTTGACATGAACACCGCGTCGAAAGGCCCTGCCATTCACGATGTTGCATCGGACAATGTGGTTTATGATTGGCATCTCGGCGATAAGGCTGCAACGGAAGCAGCCTTCAAAAATGCCAAGCACATCACCAAGATTGATCTTGTCAATAACCGCTTGATTCCGAACGCAATGGAACCTCGTGCGGCGGTGGGTGATTATGATGCGGGTACGGAAGTATTTACGCTGTACACCACAAGCCAAAATCCGCATGTTGCGCGTCTCGTGCTTTCGGCCTTTGTAGGCATTGCACCAGAGCATAAGCTACGCGTGATTGCGCCGGATGTTGGTGGTGGTTTTGGCTCGAAGATCTTCATTTATGCCGAAGAAACCGTTTGCGTTTGGGCCTCCAAGCGCGTTGGTCGCCCCGTTAAATGGACGGCTGATCGCACGGAAGCTTTCTTGTCGGATGCGCATGGGCGTGACCACATCACGCATGCTGAACTGGCAACCGACGATAAGGGCAAGATCCTTGGCTTCCGCGTGAAGACCAAGGCCAATCTGGGCGCTTATCTCTCGACCTTCTCGAGCTGCGTACCGACCTATCTCTACGCACCGCTTTTGTCGGGTCAGTATGATATTCCGGCGATCTATGTTGAGGTCGAAGGCATGTATACGACGACGGCACCGGTTGATGCCTATCGTGGCGCGGGTCGCCCTGAGGCCACCTTCGTTGTTGAACGCATCATGGAAAAGGCGTCGCGCGAATTGGGAATGGATCCAGCCGCGTTCCGTCGGAAGAACTTTGTGAAGAGCTTCCCGCATCAAACACCGGTTATCATGTGCTATGATACGGGTAACTACACCGCTTCGCTCGATCTTGCGCTTGAAATGGCCGATTACAAAAACTTCGGTAAGCGTAAGAAGGAAAGCGCTAAAAACGGCAAGCTCCGTGGTATCGGCTTCTCGGCCTATATCGAGGCTTGCGGTATCGCTCCTTCTGCAGCCGTTGGTTCACTCGGTGCAGGTGTTGGTCTTTGGGAATCGGCTGAAGTTCGCGTCAATCCGGTTGGCACCGTCGAAGTGCTCACGGGTTCGCACAGCCATGGCCAAGGTCATGAAACAACCTTTGCCCAGCTCGTTTCGGATCGCTTAGGCATCGACATCAACTCGGTGGCGATTGTTCATGGCGATACGGACAAAGTGCAGTTCGGCATGGGCACCTATGGATCGCGCTCCGGCTCGGTCGGCATGTCGGCGATCTCGAAGGCGCTCGATAAGGTCATTGCCAAGGGCAAGAAAGTCGCATCCTACGCACTCGAAGCTTCTGAAAAGGATATTGAGTTCAAGGATGGCCGCTTCTCGGTTGCGGGCACCGACAAGTCACTCGCTTTCGGTGAAGTAGCCTTGCAAGCCTATATCGCGCACAAGTTTACCGGCGCGGAATTGGAGCCTGGTTTGAAGGAAGGCGCGTTCTACGATCCAACGAACTTCACCTTCCCATCGGGCGTGCATATTTGCGAAGTCGAAATCGATCCGGATACGGGCGTAACCTCGATTGAAAAATGGACGGCGGTTGATGATTTCGGAAACGTGATCAACCCGATGATCGTTGAAGGTCAGGTCCATGGCGGTATCGCTCAGGGTATCGGTCAGGCGTTGATGGAAGGCGCACATTACGACAAGGACGGCCAGCTCGTTACCGCCAGCTACATGGATTACACCATGCCGCGTGCGGATAATCTGCCATCGTTCCAGATCGGTATGACCAACACGCCTTGCACCACCAACCCGCTCGGTTTGAAGGGTTGCGGTGAGGCGGGTGCGATTGCTTCGCCACCGGCTGTGATCAACGCGATTACAGACGCTATCGGTCATGAAAACATTGCGATGCCTGCTACCCCGCAGGCGGTCTGGATGGCCATTCAGGCTTCCGGCAGCAAAATCGCAGCAGAATAAGATCCAAGGAGAATAGAGAACATGTACGCCTTTTCTTATCACTCACCGAAAACGGTACGTCAGGCCGCTACGCTTCTTGGCAAGAATCCTGATGCAAAGGTTTTGGCCGGTGGCCAGACTTTGCTTCCAACCATGAAGCAGCGCCTTGCTTCGCCTTCCGCCCTTGTCGATCTCGGCAAGGCAGAGGGGATGTCGGGCATCGAAGTGAAGGGTCGCAACGTCGTTATCGGCGCAATGACCCGCCATGCGGATGTTGCGACTTCAGCCATTGTTGGCGAAGCCATTCCGGCGCTTGCGGCTTTGGCCGGTGGCATCGGCGATCCAGCCGTCCGCAACCGCGGCACGATCGGTGGTTCGATCGCCAATAACGACCCTGCTGCGGATTATCCGTCTGCTGTGCTTGCTCTGGGTGCAACGATCATTACCAATAAGCGCAAGATTCCTGCGGATCAGTTCTTCCAAGGCATGTTCTCAACTGCACTGGAAGAAGGCGAAGTGATTGTGAAGGTTTCCTTCCCCATTCCTTCCAAAGCCGCTTACGAGAAGTTCCCGAATCCAGCCTCGCGTTACGCGATGGTAGGCGTGTTTGTTGCCAAGAAGGGTTCAGAAACCCGCGTGGCGGTCACGGGTGCAGGCTCGGATGGCGTGTTCCGCTCGGCGGAATGCGAAGCAGCTCTCAAGGCTCGCTTTAATCCGAAGTCTTTGGATGGCGTCAAAGTGAAGGCTTCGGGCCTTAACTCCGACATCCATGCGAGCTCCGAATATCGTGCCCATCTCATTCCGGTTATTGCCAAGCGGGCAGTCGCCAAAGCGATGGCGAAGTAAAGCAGATTGTTTTTCAAAGGCGCTTGTCCTTTGATCTGTTTCATGGAATGCCCGGCCTCGTGCCGGGCATTCTTATTGGGTAAGCCCTTTTTGCCGTTGGAGCGTTTTTATGACCATGACCCCTTTGCCTGTCTCAATTGATGCGATGGAAAGTCTTCTGGCGTCGGGCGATTATGTCGCCGACCGATCGCTCTCAACGGTATTGTTTCTGGCTTTGAAAATGGGCCGCCCGATTTTGCTGGAAGGCGAGGCGGGCGTCGGCAAAACCGAGATCGCCAAAGTGCTGGCCAAAACCTTGGGCCGCAAGTTGATCCGGCTGCAATGCTATGAGGGTCTTGATGTTTCCTCCGCTGTCTATGAATGGAACTATGCCGCGCAGATGATGGCGATCCGTTTATCGGAAGCCGAAGGCGGTCTTGATCGCGCCCAATTGGAGCAGAATATTTTCTCGGAGCGCTATCTTGTGCGCCGTCCCATTCTTGAGGCTTTGACGCCCGATGTGGAAGGGCCTCCGGTGCTGTTGATCGACGAGCTGGACCGGACAGACGAAGCCTTTGAAGCCTATTTGCTGGAAGTACTCAGCGATTTTCAGGTGACTATACCCGAGTTTGGAACGGTAAAAGCGCCTCATCCGCCGATTGTGATTGTAACTTCCAACAGGACCCGCGAAATCCACGACGCGTTGAAGCGCCGCTGCCTCTATCATTGGGTCGATTATCCAACTGCCGAACGCGAATTGGAGATCGTTCGCATTAAGGCACCGCAATCGCCCGAAAAACTTTCAGCAGAAATCGTGGCCTTTGTGCAGGCACTGCGCAAACAGGATTTGTTCAAAGTACCGGGCGTTGCCGAAACACTCGATTGGGCAACCGCGCTTGTCGAGCTGGATGCTGTGGCGCTCGACCCCAAGCAGGTGTCCGATACGCTCGGTGTTCTTCTGAAATATCAAGACGATATTCAGAAAATGCAGGGCTCCGAAATCAAGGCGATTTTGGACGAGGTGAAAGTGAATGTTAAACCCGGCCAGCCGGGCATTTGAGGTATTCTCCGCGTTTAGTTTGTATCCGGTTGGGTAAAAAGGAGTTGATGTTTTTAACCTAATAGGTTAATTGATATATGGAAAAGCGTCGTCCGCATGTGCCCTTGGCTCGGGTTTTGGAGCTTGTCAGGACAGGCCATTATGAAATTCGCCTGTCGGCTCTCCGAGGAGCGACAGAATTAGGATTGGGCAGTGATGACATTGTGAACGCCGTGTTGGCTCTTGTTCCGTCCGATTTTTATAAGAGCATGACGACTTATGCCGATCATCGCGTGTGGCAGGATGTGTATAGGCCAAAGACGGTTGCAGGAGCCATTTATCTCAAGCTGACAGTGACTGAAAATGTCATTGTCGTTTCGTTTAAGGAAGTGTGATGATGAAATGTCCAGTATGTGGGTCTAGTGAAATAGTTCTCGATACCCGAGATATTGAACATAGCTATCGTGGCATGACGACCGCCATCCCCCAAGTACGAGGCAAATTTTGTTTATCATGCGATGACGCTTCGCTTGATCCCGGTGAAAGCAAGCGCGTCTCGGATGCTATGTTGGCCTTCAACCGCGAGGTCAACGCCATGCTTGGCGACCCAGATTTTATTGCCGGCGTGCGCAAAAAGCTCAACCTCAATCAGGGTGAGGCGGGTGAGATTTTCGGCGGCGGGGTTAATGCGTTCTCCCGTTATGAGACAGGCACCACCAAGCCGCCTTTGGCGCTCGTCAAATTGTTTAAAGTGCTCGAGCGGCATCCGGAACTTTTAAACGAAATTCGCTGATAGATCGGTAGGGGATAGCGGGTCAGCGCTTTGCCGTGTAGCATCGGCTAAATCAACCGTTACCTTGGAACACGCATCGTCTATGTCCGGTAAACTCTCCGAAAACATCGCCTATTTTGCCCGTGCGCTTCGCGAGGCCGGCTTGCCGGTGGGACCCGGCGCGGTGCTCGACGCTGTTGAGGCCGTTGAAGCGGCTCATATTGGCAGTAAGGAAGATTTTTTCTGGACACTTCACGCCATTTTCGTGAAAAAGCGCGAACATTCGGATGTATTCACCCAGGCCTTTCGGATTTTCTTTCGCCGTCGCTCTTTGATCGAAAAAATCATCGCGACGCTTTCGCCTTATTCCCCCGCCAAAGATGAAAAGCCCAAAAAGCCGGAGGCAGGCGCGCTTCGGGCTGCTGAAGCTCTTTTAAAAGCCAAGCGCAACGAGGCACCGCCTGAAAAGGAAGAAAAGATCGAGCTTGACGCGCGCTTCACCGTCTCCGAGCGCGAAATTCTACAAACCAAAGATTTCGCGCAAATGACGGCGGATGAAATCACCCGCGCGCATCTCCTCATCGACCGTCTCGAATTGCCCGATGATCGACGCCCCACGCGGCGCTTTGTGGCGGCAAGAACCGGCTCGCGGATAGACCCACGAAAGACTTTCCGCAACACGCTTCGTTCCGGCGGCGGCATGATCAAACTCGAATACCGCGACCGCGCCCAAAAAAGCCCGCCGATTGTGGCGATCTGTGATATTTCGGGTTCGATGGCCGATTATACGCGGCTATTTCTCCATTTTCTCCACACGCTCACCGACAAGCGCAAGCGCGTGAATACGTTTTTATTCGGCACGCGGCTGACCAATGTCACCCGCTCGCTCAAAAGCCGCGATCCGGATGAGGCGTTGGAAAAATGCACCGAGCAGGTGGCCGATTGGTCGGGCGGCACGCGGATCGGCACCAGCCTCCATAGGTTCAACCGCCAATGGTCGCGCCGCGTGCTGGGGCAGGGCGCCATTGTGCTGCTCTTTACGGATGGCCTGGAGCGCGACGGTACCGAAGAACTGCAAAAGGAAATCGACCGTCTGCACCGCTCTTGCCGTAAGCTCGTATGGCTGAATCCATTGTTGCGATTTGACGGTTTTGAGGCGAAAGCTTCGGGCATTCGTGCTATCTTACCTCATGTGGATGAATTCCGTCCGATCCATAATTTGAAAAGCATGGAAGCGCTTGTTGAGGCGCTATCGGTAAAGGGTTCGGCTGAGGCTGATCCCAAACTTTGGTTGCGGCGGGTGGCTTAGTAGATTACCTTACGGCAATCATATGACGTAAGAGACTAAAAATGAGCACTCCGACAGTCCCCGTTCCGCCATTCGAGCCGACTCAGGCTGCTCCATTGGCACCGCCTTCGGTTGGCGTTACCATACCGGCGCAGCAACTCGATAAATGGTTCAAGTTGCCCTCAGATCAATATTTGAACATTCAGATTACCCGGTCCGACTTAGATCGTTTTTATAATGTCTTTGATCGTATATTCGCCGCACAGCATTTATCACACGATGTTTTAATTAAGTGGTCAAATGGAAATACGGAAGGGGCGGAACGGGACTTAGAATCGTCTCGTAATGCCTTGCGTGAAAGTCAGAATGAATTACGGCTCTTCTTTATGGCCCTCATGGCATCGGCTACAAAATGAGTTCAGCAGAATCCTCATATAGTTCCGCTGAAATTTTAACCCATGAGAGGTTTGGAGGAGAAAACCCAAAGGGTACCCCCTTGCATTCTGGCGGGGGCGGGGGCACATTTAATGGTATGGAAGCACGCGTCGCCGTTCTGGAAAACAATGTTGAATATATTAAGCGGGATATTGGCGAATTAAAAGCCGATATGTCGGGAATCAGGCGTGACGTCGAAAGTCTTAAGGTCAGCCAAGCCATCTTAACGGAGCGCGTCAGTCACCTCCCTAGCAAAGGGTTTATTTTCTCAATAGCTCTTGGAATAGTGGGAGCCATTATAACCTTCACAACATTTCTGGATAATATTAAGGCGTTTTTCTCACACTAAGCATTATTTCATCGTGAGCTAGAGTTCCTTTTCCAAATTCTCCCAAAATGCGCTAAACTCAAACGTGAACAGCTCACACGGGAGGGCAGATCCATGCTCGCATCTGATGACGATCTCTTGAAACAAGCGGAAGACTGGCGGCGCGCGGGGCGTGATGTGGCTATTGCCACAGTCGTCGAGACATGGGGTTCGGCTCCGCGTCCCGTTGGGAGCCACCTCGTTATTGATGGCGAGGGTAATTTTATGGGCTCTGTTTCAGGCGGTTGTGTCGAAGGTGCGGTGGTGACCGAAGCAATTGATGTCATCGAAAGCGGCGCTCCAAAGCTTTTAGAATTCGGCGTGGCGAATGAAACGGCCTGGCAGGTCGGGCTTTCCTGTGGCGGGCGGATCAGCGTTTATGTTGAAAAGGTCGCCTAATGGGTTCTCTTGAGCTTTTGATCAGTTTTACGGTCGCTACCGCAATTTTCGCTTATGTTCCGGGGCCTGCCATTATGTACACGATGGCGCAAACGATGGCGTTGGGGCGTCGGGGTGGTTTGATGGCCGCGCTTGGCTTGCATATCGGTGGCTATGCGCATGTTTTAGCGGCGGCCTTTGGCCTTTCGGCGCTTTTTCAATATGTGCCGGAACTCTTTTTAGCTGTTAAAATAGCAGGGGCATTTTACCTTATTTGGCTCGGCATCAACATGATCCGCAAAAGCAAATTGGGCCATGTTGCGGCCATTGAGCCTAAGAGCGCGAAGCGGGCCATGGTTGAAAGCATTACAGTTGAGCTTTTAAACCCCAAAACCGCTCTGTTCTTTTTAGCCTTTGTCCCACAATTTGTTGATCCATCGGCGGCCTATCCGGTTTGGGTTCAGTTTTTGATCTTGGGTGTTATCGTCAATCTAGCGTTTTCGTCGGCTGATCTTGTCGTGATATGGTTTACCGCAGCCATTGCAGGACGGCTAACAAAGAGGGGCCGTTTGGCCCATGCGCTGCGAGTGTTGGGTGGTACTGTGCTTGTAGGGCTCGGCGCGCGATTGGCGCTGGAACGGATTTGAAGGGAATTTTTTGATGGATCTTTCCCTTCTCTCCAAGCTGAACGAAGAGCGCGCCGCGCGTCGTGCGGCCGTTTTGGTTACCGATATGGCGAGCGGCAAACAACGGCTCGTGTTGGAAGCTGATATTGCTGCCGATCCGTTAGCTGGCATGCTCGGGGATGCGCTCCGCATGGGTAAAAGCGGCGTGGTTGATGCGCCCGAGGGAAAGCTCTTTCTCACGGTTCAGGCACCGATTGTCCGCATCATCGCCATTGGCGCGGTTCATATCAGTCAAGCGCTTGTGCCAATGGCGCAGCAATTGGGCTTTGATATTGTCATCGTAGACCCGCGCACCGCATTTGCCTCGCCGGAACGTTTCCCGAATGTCGAACTGCATGCCGAGTGGCCTGATGTCGCTCTGCCTAAACTCGGCGTTGACCGTTACACGGCCTTTGTGATGCTGACTCATGACCCGAAGATCGATGATCCGGCGTTGTTTATCGCGTTGAAGTCGCCGTCTTTTTATATCGGTGCACTCGGCTCCAGAAAAACCCATGCGACGCGCGTGGAGAGGTTGAAAGATGCAGGTTTTAGCGACGAGGATATCGCGCGGATCCATGCGCCGATCGGCTTGAACATTGGCGGTATTAGCCCCGCTGAAGTAGCACTTTCTATCCTTGCGCAAATCACCGCCAAGCTGCGCTTGAAGCCCGACGGAACGCGAGCCTGATATGCGGTTTGGTCCGGTACCGCTTGATCAGGCGCTTGATGCCATATCAGCCCATTCGCTGCGGCTCAGTGAGCGCGTGATCAAAAAAGGCGCGCGCCTTTTAGCCGATGATCTTGCTGCAATAAAAGCGGACGGACGCGATGAGGTGATCGTTGCGTTAAGCGATGAAGGCGATGTCGGCGAGGATGAAGCTGCGGAGAAGCTCGCCCTCGCGCTGACGGGGCCGCATATTCGACGTGATCAACCGATAACAGGTCGTAACAATCTTTATGCTGATCGAGCGGGTGTGTTGCGGGTTAATGCAGAGGCGATTAATCGGCTTAATTCGGTCGATGAGGCCGTTACCTTTGCAACACTGCCTGATTACCGCGCGGTGGAGCGGGGCGAGATGATCGCTACCGTAAAAATCATTCCCTTCGCTGTGTCAGGCGATGTGATTGATAAGGCTTTAGCCGATGCGGGGCCGATGCCACTTATTGAAGTGAAGCCTTTTCACAAACGGAAGGTAGCCGCAGTTTCAACTCTGCTTCCAGGCCTTAAACCAAGCGTCATCAATAAAACTTTGGCAGTATTGGAAGGACGTTTGGCACCAGCGGAGTCAACGGTCGATTTTGATTTGCGTGTTGCCCACAATGCCGATGACGTTGCGCATGCGATCAAAGCCGCAATCCTCGATGGTGCCGACCTCGTCGTAGTCTATGGCGCCTCCGCCATTACCGATCGACGCGATGTTATTCCCGCAGCGATTGAAAAAGCGGGTGGTCGCATCGAGCATTTCGGCATGCCCGTTGACCCCGGTAATTTGATGTTGGTCGGCGAGGTTGAAGGCCGCACGGTGTTGGGTGCGCCGGGATGCGCGCGTAGCCCAAAAGAAAATGGTTTTGATTGGGTCTTACAACGCGTCATGGCGGGTATTCCTGTAAAGCGCGCCGATATCACAAGACTTGGTGTTGGCGGCATGCTGATGGAAATCGTCCAGCGAGGTCATCCGCGGGATCTCCATTCAAGTGCGCAGGACGAATGATGATCGGCGCCATCATCCTCGCGGCAGGCCGTTCCACCCGGATGGGATCAAACAAGCTGTTAGAGGCGTTAAACGGCAAACCTTTGGTGCGTCACGTTGCCGAGGCCGCTCTGGCCTCGAAAGCCCATCCTGTTATCTTGGTGACAGGCCATCAGCATGAAAGCGTCACGGCCGCGCTCGAGGGGCTTAATCTCGCTTTCATCCATAACGCCGATTTTGCCGATGGGCTCTCAACCTCGTTGAAGACGGGAGTAGCGGCTTTACCTGCCGAGGTAACGGCCGCTATCGTTTTGCTCGGCGATATGCCGCTCATACCATCGGCGGCGATCGATCAGCTGATAACGGCGTTTGAGGCATCGCCCCAAAAGATAGCTGCCGTTCCTGTATATGAGGGGGAGTGGGGCAATCCGGTTCTGCTGTCCCGCACCCTATTTGGCGAAGTCGCCACGCTCCAAGGGGATGCTGGCGCACGAAGACTGCTCAATGGGCGGGCTGGCGATGTGTTGGAAGTTCCAATTGCAAGCGATGCGGTGTTGATCGATCTCGATACGCCAGAAGCTTTGGCAAAAGCGCGGTTTAAGGGCGATTGATTATTTCTTTTTCGCCTGTCCACGGCATTTGTCCGAACAATATTTTACCTCATCCCAGACCTTTTCCCACTTCTTGCGCCAGGCAAAAGGCCGCTCGCAAATGACGCATGTCTTTTGCGGCAGGTCACTTTTACGGCGCATGGGGGGCATGTTCAGGCCTTTGATAATCTAATGATGTGCCGACTACGTACGAAAGGCAGCTGGTTTCGGGTCACGTCGTCGACGTAAGAAGGATTATCGCATGTCAGGTACAATTGTTATTTTGGGCGGCTCGGGTGGAATGGGCTCGGCCATTGCCCACGCGGTGAAGGCTCGTGGCTATGGCGTTCATCTTGTTGGCCGCGATGCGGCGCGTTTGTCGGAAGTGTCGGCTACGCTTGGTGGTGCCCCTTATTCCGTCGCCGATGTTGAAGATGAGGCCTCCGTCGTAAAGGCCATCGCAGAAGCGGGTACCGAATTGGCAGGGCTTTGCTATGCGGTTGGAACGATCAATCTCAAGCCCGTGACCCGTCTTACAAGCGAAGATGTTTCGCGTGATTTTCGTATCAATGCGCAAGGTGCTTTTTTTGCTGTCAAAGCGGCTTTGCCTGCGTTGAAAGCCTATTCGGGCACAGCATCCATTCTGTTGTTTTCAACCGTGGCCGTTCAGCAGGGCTTTACAGCACATGCATCGGTTGCCATGGCGAAAGGCGCGGTCGAAGGTTTAACGCTTTCGCTTGCAGCCGAGCTTGCTCCTAAAATTCGTGTGAATTGTATTGCCCCTTCGCTTACGCGAACCCCTTTAGCAGCTTCTTTGCTGGGGAACGAGACAATGGCGACCGCTATCGCGTCGATGCATGCGATGCAACGTCTTGGCGAGCCTGAAGATATTGCCCCCTTAGCCGCCTTGCTGCTTTCCGATGATTCAAATTGGATCACTGGACAATCAATTGGCGTTGATGGTGGACGTGCAATGTTGCGGACGAAGGGATGACGTCGCCTGTCAGCAGTCTAAGGCTCATCCTTGGTGATCAGTTAAGCCATACGATTTCGTCGCTTAATAAAATTGATATCGAGCGCGATCTCGTTTTGATGGTCGAGGTCGCAACCGAGACGACTTATGTTCCGCATCACAAGCAAAAAATTGTGTTGGTTCTTTCAGCGATGCGTCACTTCGCTCAAGAATTATCAGAGCGTGGAATTCGTGTCGACTATGTCACGCTGGATGCAATTGAAAATACCGGATCCTTTTCAGGCGAAGTAGAGCGTGCGATCAAGAAGCATAAACCAGAGCGCGTCATCGTTACAGAGCCCAGCGAATTTCGCGTTCGCCAGTTTATGGACGACTGGCAAGATGCATTTGCGTTGCCTATCCATATTCTCGAAGACACACGATTTTTCTCGACACCCAATGAGTTTGCACAATGGGCCGAAGGTAAAAAACAACTTCGCATGGAGTTTTTCTACCGTGAAATGCGCCGTAAATCCGGCTTGTTGATGCAAGGCAATGAGCCAATTGGAGAACAATGGAATTTCGATCATGACAATCGAAAGGCACTACCAAAAGGACTAAGCGTTCCAACACGCCGTCGCTTCGAGCGGGATGCGATAACATCGGACGTCATCAAAATGGTGGGTGAGCGGTTTGAACGTCACCCTGGTGAGATTGCAAGTTTTGGTTGGCCCGTGACGCGTATCGATGCGCTAGCAGCGCTTGATCACTTTATCGATGAATGCTTGCCTTCTTTTGGTGATGTGCAAGACGCCATGAAGCAAGGTGAAAGCTTTCTCTTTCATGCGCTGATTTCACCCATGCTAAACATAGGCCTCTTATTACCCGATGAAGTTTGTTGGAAAGCGGAGGCTGCTTACCACTCCGGGCATGCGCCATTAAACGCGGTGGAAGGTTTTATCCGGCAAATCCTCGGATGGCGCG
>DAIOVR010000006.1:12192-14817 GCA_036758905.1 Beijerinckiaceae bacterium
CATGCGCCATTAAACGCGGTGGAAGGTTTTATCCGGCAAATCCTCGGATGGCGCGAATATGTGCGCGGTCTCTATTGGTTGAAAATGCCTGATTATGCGGAAGGGAATGCGCTTCATGCGAATAGACCCTTGCCAGCTTTTTATTGGACCGGTGACACATCAATGAATTGCTTGAAGCAATGCGTCGGTGACACAATGCGAAACGCCTATGCCCATCATATTCAGCGCTTGATGGTGTTGGGTAATTTCGCGCTGCTGGCGGGCATTAATCCTCGGGAAGTTGAGGAATGGTTCTTGGCCGTTTATGCGGATGCGTTTGAGTGGGTTGAATTGCCAAATGTACACGGCATGGCTCTCTTTGCCGATGGTGGGGTGATGGCGTCTAAACCCTATGCGGCGTCAGGCAGCTATATCGACCGGATGAGCGATTATTGTTCGGATTGCACGTTTTCGCCAAAGGAAAAGCTTGGCGCCAAAGCTTGCCCATTCAACTATCTGTATTGGGATTTTCTGGCCCGAAACCGCCCGGTCTTGAGTAATAATCAACGGTTGGCGATGCCGTATCGTAGTTTAGCCACAATGTCGTTTGAAAAACGGCAACAGATTGCGAGTGAGGCTAAGGAATTTCTCGACAGTCTATAAAGTGGTTTTGCCATCTATCGCTTTTAGGACTCATTTGCTAAGGCTCGCGGCCACAGGAAATCATTTGGTCATGTCCGCTCATCCGCCCCGCATTTCGACATTGCTCGCCAAAATCGCCAAAGATGGTGAGGGCGATCGGATTACCGTGCGCCAGATTGTGGATGCGCTGGGTGCGCGTGGGTTCTCTCTTTTGATTGTGATCCTCGGCCTTCCCAATAGCCTTCCGATGCCGCCCCCCATTGCGTTGGTGAGCGGCTTCTTAATGATCGCTATTTCCTTGCAGTTGATCTTTGGCCGGGCAGCACCGTGGTTGCCCTCTACGGTGCTAAAAAACTCGATTGCGCGCCAAGATGTTGCCAAGGCCGTTGATACGGCAATGCCATGGGTTCGTTGGATCGAAAAGCTGGCACGTCCGCGGCTATCGCTTTTTGATCACGCGGCGAGTTGGCGGGTTTTAGGCTTAGGATTATTGATCTTATCGTTAGGGCTGGTTTTTGCGCTGCCTGTGATTGGGCAAATCCCCATCGGCATCGCGCTTTGCTTAATGGGTCTAGGACTTGTTGAGCGTGATGGTTATTTGACGTTGATTGGATTTGCCATCGGCTTGATGGGCGTAGCCTTTTCTTATGGCTTTATCGTTGCCGTATTGACAGGCGCGTCGCACATCTTCTGACGCTTTTATTCAAATCAAACCCTGTCCTTTCATACTCGTATGCCCATTGCGGCCAATGATGATGTGGTCATGCACCAATACGCCAAGCGGCTTTCCCGCATCGATAATCTGACGCGTCATCGCGATATCGGCATTGGATGGTGTTGGATCGCCTGATGGATGATTATGAACGAGAATAACCGCCGTCGCGGATAATTCGAGGGCGCGTTTTACTACTTCGCGCGGATACACAGGCGTATGATCAACAGTACCCGTTTGCTGTACTTCATCCGCGATCAAGCCATTGCGTTTATCCAAGAATAAAATGCGAAAAACCTCGCGCGATTCAAACGCCATGGAGGCGCGGCAGTAATCGATCACGGACGACCAAGATCCAAGAATAGTTCGCTTTTTGATTTCACCACGGGCCAGCTCGCGGCCTGCAGCTTCAATGATTTTAAAATCAATCGCAGTAGCTTCCCCAATCCCGTCAAACCCGCAAAGCCGGGCATAGGGCGCGCCGAGCACTTCGGCGACTGAGCCAAATTCGGCGATGAGTTGTTTGGCTAAGGGTTTGACGTCGCGCCGTGGTATGGTGCGAAACAGTAAAAGTTCCAGCAATTCATAGTTTTGAAGGGCGGATACGCCTGCGCGAGAAAAACGCTCCCGCAACCTATGGCGGTGTCCGGCTGCATGATCCTCCCTGACTGTTTTATCAACGTCAGAGGGACCGGATGCAGCCATGTATTATTCCTCTATAAGGCTATGACCCAATGGCGGCTTATCGAGGCCTTTTGGTGAGAGCGTGAAAATTTCACATCCCGTCTCTGTGACGCCAATCGTATGTTCAAATTGGGCTGAAAGCGATCTGTCTCTTGTGACAGCTGTCCAACCGTCGCCTAACACTTTGACCTCAGCTCGGCCCAAATTGATCATGGGTTCGATTGTGAACAACATGCCGGGTTTGAGCTGAACACCGTCACCTTTGCGGCCATAATGCAAAATATTAGGCTCGTCATGGAAGAGTTGCCCCAAGCCATGGCCACAAAAATCTCGCACCACTGAGCAGCGCTCCGATTCAGCGTAAGATTGGATCGCATAGCCGATATCGCCCGTCGTTCCACCGGGCTTCACGGCTGCGATGCCCCGTATCAGACATTCATAGGTAATATCAACGAGGCGCTCGGCACGCCGTGGTACTTCGCCCACGCCATACATGCGGCTTGAATCGCCATGCCAACCATCAACGACAAGAGTGATATCGATATTGACGATATCACCGTCTCTCAAAGGCTTATCATTGGGGATGCCGTGGCACACGACATGGTTGA
>DAIOVR010000006.1:14917-16987 GCA_036758905.1 Beijerinckiaceae bacterium
TCATCGGATCCGTTTCTGTGACGATGGGGTGACGATCCAGAAATGATTTAAACAAGCCGCTATTGCAAGCTTTTCGTCCAATCTAGGCATAATAAATTATTTCTCGGTGCATGGCCCATCGGTTTTGCTTGAGCCTTCGCCTTTGTGGGCTATAGAAAACGATACAGAGTAGATGAGGGCTCACCAATGGCGACGACTAGTCCAGATAGGGTAACGGCCGCGTTGCTGGTGATCGGTGACGAGATCCTCTCAGGCCGGACAAAAGACAAGAATATTGGCTATATTGCCGAATATTTGACCGCTGTAGGCATCGATCTGCGCGAAGTTCGGGTTGTTTCCGATGATGAGGACGCGATTATTGAGGCGGTGAATGCGCTCCGCCACCGCAATACCTATTTGTTTACCACCGGTGGCATTGGCCCAACCCATGACGACATTACGGCCGATTGTGTTGCCAAGGCGCTGGGTGTCGATATTTCTCATGATCCGAGAGCGGTAGCGATGCTCAAAGAGCGCTACGCCAATCCAGAGGATCTGAACGAGGCGCGTTTGCGGATGGCGCGCATCCCGCACGGTGCCGATCTGATCGAAAATCCGATTTCGAAAGCGCCGGGTTTTATGGCGGAAAACGTCATCGTGATGGCGGGCGTGCCAGCGATCATGCAAGCGATGCTGGAAGGCGTTATGCCCAAGCTCAAAGTGGGCAAAACGATGCTTTCCGTCTCGATTGACTCGGGCGGTTTGCCGGAAGGCGCCTATGCGACAGGTCTTGGAGAGGTACAAAAGGCGCATGCGGGGGTGATTATTGGCTCCTATCCGCATTTTGATGGTCAGCGTTTTATCAATCAAATCGTCCTGCGGTCGCGTGACGAAGCTTTATTGGAAAAGGCTAAAATGGCTGTTTCCGACCTTATTTCTCAACTTAAATCCAACGCAGTGTGAGTAGACGATGAGCCAGGCACAAAAAGCATTTCCGGTTTCGTGGGACCAATTTCACCGTGATGCGCGGGCGCTCGCTTGGCGTCTTGCATCGTCTGGGCCTTTCTCATCCATTATTTGCATCACGCGCGGCGGACTTGTGCCCGCTGCTGTGGTCTCCCGCGAATTGGGTGTTCGCGTCATCGAGACGATCTGCATCGCGAGCTATCACGACTACACGAACCAAGGTGAATTGATGGTGCTGAAGCGGATTGCGGATGACGTCATCGCCAAGGGCGAGAAGGGCGGCAAGGGTATCTTGGTGATTGATGATCTGGTCGATACGGGCAAAACGGCTCGTATTGTGCGGGATATCTTGCCGGATGCGCATTTTGCGACCGTTTATGCCAAGCCGCTCGGCAGGCCATTGGTGGATACGTTTATTACCGAAGTTTCCCAAGATACGTGGATTTATTTCCCGTGGGACATGGGGCTTGCCTACCAAGCCCCCATCGCGGACGGGCATAAAGGGTAAGTTTAAGCAAAAAGCATGGGGGTAGGGGGCTTGCACGGGTGCCAGTGCTTCTGTAACCCTCTGTCGCTGTCTGAATCGACGGCCTGACCATGATAGGCGGACATGGCGAAACTGGTAGACGCAAGGGACTTAAAATCCCTCGGTAGTAATACTGTGCGGGTTCGACTCCCGCTGTCCGCACCATCTATTGATTGAGGTCTTGAGCGAATTTTGTCGAAAATCCTGCGTTCTCTTGATGATCTAATCGGATATGGGCTCGTGCCTGAAACCGATCGGGAGAAGCTCGCGCCGGTTGCCGAGCACTACGCCATCGGCCTGACGGAAGCGATGGCGCGGTTGATCGATCCAAACGACCCGGATGACCCGATCGCAAAACAGTTTTTACCCGATGCGCGCGAACTGGATGTTTTACCCAACGAGCTCGCCGACCCAATCGGGGACGATGTGCACAGCCCCGTTGAGGGCATTGTGCATCGCTATCCGGACCGGGCGCTTTTGAAGCTCGTCCATATTTGCCCGGTCTATTGCCGCTTTTGCTTCCGCCGCGAGAGTGTCGGACCCGATAAAGGCGAGATGCTGTCCGAGGCCGCCCTTGATCGGGCCTTTTCCTATTTGTC
>DAIOVR010000006.1:17087-38752 GCA_036758905.1 Beijerinckiaceae bacterium
CGAGCTTACGACGGAGGCTCGCCAAGCCCTTGAAAGGCTCTCAGGGGCCGGAATTCACCTGATCAGTCAGACAGTGTTGTTGAACGGCGTCAATAATGATGTGGCAACTCTTGTCGATCTCATGCGAGGCTTTGTTGAGGTGGGCGTGAAGCCCTATTATCTGCACCATGGCGATCTGGCGCCGGGTACGGCCCATTGGCGGACGTCTTTGGTCGAGGGCAAATCCCTGATCGATCAGCTGCGCGGGCGGCTTTCAGGCCTCGCTCAGCCCACTTACGTCATCGATCTTCCGGGCGGGCACGGCAAAGTGCCTATTGCGCCGCTTTCGTGTGAAATCGAAGGAGAGGGCTGGCGCATCACCGACTGGCAAGGTTATACGCATCATTACCCATCGGGTACGGAATAGGTTTGACAGGGTAGCGGAGCGATGGCTGTGCAACAGAGTATCGAGAATAAAGCGAAAGCGCCCGAGCTTTCCATTATCGTTCCCGTTTTTAACGAAGCGGCAAATATTGCTCCGCTTGTTCAATTGGTCGAAGCCGCTTTTGAAGACGATTCTTGGGAGCTGATTTTCGTCGATGATAATTCGCCCGACGGAACGGCGGCACGGGTAAAGACCATCGCTGCGAAAGATCCGCGCGTGCGCTGCATCAGGCGTGTTGGTCGCCGAGGCCTATCGGGTGCCTCTATCGAGGGAATGCTTTCATCCAGCGCGCGTTATGTTGCGGTGATGGATGGTGACCTCCAGCATGATGAGCGTGTTCTGGTGCGCATGTTGGCGCTTATTCGTGCGCAGGGCGTAGATCTTGTGATCGCCACACGTGAGCGTGAAGGTGCAGCGATTACAGGCTTAAGCGGACAGCGCAGTTTGGTCAGTGATTTTGGACGTTTTCTTTCGCGTCTTGTCATCAAAGCGGATGTAAAAGATCCAATGAGCGGCTTCTTTATGATCCGCCGTGAAATTGTTGAACAAGCGGCTCCTAAGCTTGCGACCGAGGGCTTTAAAATTTTGGCGGATATATTGGCCACCGCCGATAAACCGCTTAGCATTCGTGAGACGCCTTACGTATTCCGCGAAAGACAACATGGCGAAAGCAAACTCGATGCACGGGTGGCTTTCGACTATTTAGGATTCTTGCTTCACCATCTAACAGGCCGCTTGGTACCCGTGCGATTTTTCCTATTCGGTCTCGTGGGTGCCTCGGGTGTCGTCGTACATCTTCTGTCGCTTAAATTTATGCTAGCGAGCTTTCCAAGCTACGGTTTTGATGTTTCGCAGACAGCAGCAACCTTCATCGCGATGATGAGTAATTTCCTTCTGAACAATGGCCTCACCTATCGCGATCGCCGCATTACCGGCTGGGCTTTGGTGCCGGGCTTTTTGTTGTTTGCTGCAAGTTGTAGCATTGGCGTTGTGGCCAATGTAGGCTTGGCCCGTCTGATTTTCTCAGAGGGGCAGGAGTGGTGGGTTGCTGGTCTTGCCGGAGCCCTTACGGGCGCCGTGTTTAATTATGTCACAAGCAGCATCCTGGTGTGGCGTAAAAAGGCTTAAACCACTCAACCGAAATGTTCAGCAGATACCAATTTCCACTGCTTTTGCAGAGCGGGATCACTATCACCGGATAACAACTCGCCCTCGTTCATGACGGGATAAAGCTCGGCAAAATTCATCGTTTGCGTTGGGCTAATCCGGCGATGCAATTGAGATGCACGAATTTCCGAAGGATGCATGAGGCCTGATGCACCAATCACTTCGGCCAGCGCGTGCAAGGTATTTTTGTGGAAATTGGCAACACGCTCCGCTTTGTCTGGTACGATCAAGGCGCGTTGTCTAAGCTTGTCTTGCGTTGCAACACCAACAGGGCATTGATCCGTGTGACAGCTTTGCGATTGAATACAGCCAATCGCAAACATGAAGCCGCGTGCAGCATTGCACCAATCAGCCCCAAGCGCCATGACGCGTACCATATCAAAAGCGGACGTGACCTTGCCTGCAGCACCTATTTTAATTTTATCACGTAGTCCTAAACCGATGAGGGTTGAATGAACAAAACTCAAACCATCACGCAAGGGCATACCGATATGATCGGTAAATTCGAGAGGGGCAGCACCTGTGCCACCTTCAGCACCATCAACCACAATAAAATCAGGCGTTACGCCTGTTTCAATCATCGCTTTGGTGATGCTTAGGAATTCATTTTTATCACCGATACAAAGCTTGAAGCCAACCGGTTTGCCATGCGAAAGTTCACGCAATTGAGTGATGAAATTCATCAATCCAATTGGGTTTGAAAAAGCCGGATGCGAGGCGGGCGAAACACAATCTTCACCGATTTGAACGCCGCGTGCTTCGGCAATTTCCGCTGTTACTTTCGCGCCCGGTAAGACGCCGCCATGGCCCGGCTTTGCGCCTTGGCTCAATTTGATTTCAATCATTTTGATCTGCGGATCTTTGGCTTGGGCCGCAAATTTTTCAGCAGAAAAACTACCATCCGGATTGCGGCAGCCGAAATAGCCGGAGCCCAATTCCCAAATCAAATCGCCACCAAATTCGCGGTGATGAACAGATATACTTCCTTCACCCGTATCATGTGCAAAGCCTCCAATTTTAGCACCTTTATTGAGTGCCTTAATCGCATTGGCACTTAATGCACCAAAGCTCATGGCAGATATGTTGAAGACGGATGCTGCATAAGGCTGCTGACAATCCGGACCACCGATTGTTACGCGGAACGTATCGGGATCGGGATGTTTCGGCGACAGCGAATGGGCAAGCCATTCAAAGCCGGGTTGATAGACATCTAAAATCGTTCCAAAGGGACGCTTATCCAACTGAACTTTGGCGCGTTGGTAGACAATGGATCGCTTGTTGCGGCTAAAGGGCGTTCCATCCGTATCGCTTTCAATGAAATATTGGCGCATTTCTTTGCGCGTGCTTTCAAGGAAAAATCGCACAAGACCGATAACCGGATAGTTTCTTAAAATACTGTGCTTTGTCTGTACGACATTATAAACGCCGATTGCGGACAAGGAGCCAAAAAGCCAAAAGCCAATCGCAAAGAGTGGGTGCAATGGGTAGACCAATAAACACGCGATGGCCGTGAGGGTTACCAACGCAAAAGTCGTATACCGAACCATCCCCATACTCCCGATTGTAAATTTACCCCATCGTGTCCGTTTTGCGGCAAAGCGCAAGCTTAATAATGGAATATGGACTATAATTATTGCTTCGTGATGTCAGTCGATGACAAAATCACTCGGCTTCCAATCAGGCTGCGGATATTGCGGATCCATCTGACGCAATGTTTCACAAACAATACCCGCTATGGCCGCATTGCGTGCCCATTTATGATCGGATGGAATAATGTGCCACGGTGCATAGGATGGCGAGCATCGTTCCAGCATGATTTCGTATGCGTGGATATAGTCTTTCCAGTCCCGCCGATCATCCAGATCCGCTGCTTGAAACTTCCAACGTTTATCCGGGTGATCGAGGCGTTCTTGCAAACGCTTTCCCTGTTCACTCTTTGATATATGCAGCATGAATTTAAGGATAATCGTTCCGTTTTCGACCAGCATTTTTTCAAACGCATTGATTTGCTCATAGCGGTTTTCAATTTCAGTATGGGGTGCAAGCTTGCGTACTTTTGCAATCAACACATCTTCATAATGCGACCTGTTAAAAATCCCGATCGTGCCTTTACGCGGAGCGGCGATATGGGCGCGCCAAAGATAGTCATGCATAAGCTCTTCGCCGCAGGGCTTGCGAAAGGGCTGCACAGTCACGCCCATAGGTCCCGTGGCATTAAAGACGCCACGAACCGTTCCATCTTTCCCACTTGTATCCATGCCTTGCAGGATAACGAGGAGGCTACGGTTGCCTTCGGCATAAAGCCGATCTTGTAACACGTTGATCTCTTCAATGGTGGTTGCGAGATAGGCGCGTGCGGCATCTGCATCACCAAGGGTACTTGTTTCCTTCGGGTCGATTAAATTGAGATCGACTTTGGTATTCGGCTTGATCCGATAGGCATGGGACTTGTCATGTTCGAGCGTCATAGTATTGGGCCTTTAATGTGCTTGATGACGATGCCTTGTTTTACGAATAGCGCCAATCATAGATCCAGGAATAATGTTCGGCCAAATTCATGCGTGCCATGGTCAAATCACGGCCGATCGAGAGCGGCCATCGCATGTGGTAAATATCGCCGTTCCGCCGAGCCGCTGCTTGTATTTTTGTGCTCCTCTGCTTTCTAAGGTCGGCATAGGCGGCAAAGGCCGTGATTGGGTTTCCACGATCTTTTGAAAGCTCGGCGCTCAGAACATGGGCGTCTTCAATAGCCAATGCGCCACCTTGCGCGAGAAAAGGTAGAACGGGATGGGCGGCATCGCCTAACAGTACCACACGGTTGTCCATCCATTGGCTGCGGGGCGGACGATCAAAGAGGGACCATATGGTCCATTCTTGCGCGGCTTTAATGGCGCGAATGGCATCGGGATGCCAAGACGAGAAGCGCTTTTGAAGGACCGAAGGCTCTCCCGCTCGCGACCAGCCGGGCTGATTATCAGGATCGGATGTGACGGCTACAAGATTGATAAATTCACCACGGCGAATGGGATAATGGACAAGGTGTGCGCCCGACCCAAGCCATAGACGGGTTTCATCGGCGGCTAAATCAGTCGGCCAATCTTTGCGGGCGACAAGGCCACGCCAGGCAATATGGCGATGAAATTCCGGCTTTGACATGTCGCCCATCAGGCGCGCGACATTGGACCATATTCCATCCGCACCGATCAGTGCTTTTCCTGTCACGCTTTCGCTCGCCGATTGGGAATCGCAACGGATCGTGACCGATGAGGCAGAATTATCTTCAATTTCAGCGACCGTCCTGCCGAAGGCCAAGCGGATATGATCGCTGCCACGCACGGCATCCAGTAAAATCGTCTGAAGGTCCGCGCGATGGATCGTCCAATAGGGCGCGCCATATTGGCCTCGCATGGCTTCGCCAAGCGGCATGCGGCCTAAAACTTTGCCAGACTTTGCGGAACGAACGGTCAGCCTTTGCGGTTCGGCAACCACTTTCGCTAAAGCCGGACCAAGGCCTAGGTCAATCAGGATACGGGAGGCGTTTGGCGAGAGCTGAATGCCAGCGCCCACCTCATCGATCCGCGTTCTCTGTTCGATTAAGATGGTGGGTTGCCCGATGCGGGCAAGCACAAGCGCCGTGGTAAGCCCACCTATCCCGCCACCCGCAATCAAAATGGGATTGTCGGGCATTTAGCGCCTCCAATCAGGCAGCTTTGTGCGCCTCGAAAACGCAATCGGCAGGATCAGCTGCGCCATGCAGCGAGGTGTCCAATTTGTAAAGCGTTGAGCAATAGGGGCAGACCACTTCCGAATCGGAGCCCATGTCGAGAAAAATGTGAGGATGATCGAAGGGAGGGCTCGCACCAACGCACATGAATTTATGCGCGCCGATCCGAATGGAAGGAACGCCTGAATCATTCTTGAAATAGGGAATTGCGTGGTCGGCCATTGAATCGCTCTCAATCCTTAAGATGTACGGGGGTTAGCATACTCTTTTGCAGCGCGCTATGCCAGTGCATAACCAAGTTAGGTGGGCATACTTGCAGGTGATAGGGGAGGCTTCTAAGCTCCTGCTAGCCCCAAAATTTTGAGAGCGTGTTTATGCAGTTGTTTCATTCCGATGGCGTTCAATTGGCCTTTATTGATCTGATGCCAGAGCAAATGACGGCTGGGACGATCGTGCTTGTCCATGGTTTTGCCTCCTCGCATCGCATCAATTGGGTGGATACGTCTTGGACGAAGCGGCTGGTAGAGGCGGGGTTCCGCGTCATTGCGCTCGATAATCGGGGGCACGGCAAGAGCGAGAAGCTCTATGAGCCCGAGGCCTATACGCCGATGATCATGGCGAAGGACGTCATCGCTTTGCTGGATCATCTAGGCATCCAACAAGCCGATATTATGGGGTATTCCATGGGTGCACGGATCACGGCCGTTCTCGCCTGCCATTATCCGGAGCGCGTTCGATCCGCGCTTTTAGGCGGACTTGGCATCCATCTTGTCGAAGGCAACGGACTTCCGCCCGGTATTGCCGAAGCGCTTGAGGCCCCTTCATTGGATGATGTTGAAGGCCCCGTCCCCCGGATGTTTCGCGCCTTTGCGGATCGGACGGGCAGCGATCGGCGCGCGCTGGCCGCCTGTATGCGGGGATCACGGCAGGGCGTAACGCGTGCAGAAGTACAAGGCATTAAAGTACCGGTACACATTGCTGTCGGCACGAAAGATGACATCGCAGGAGATCCACACGCTTTGGCAGCTCTCATTCCCGGCGCGATGGCGTTTGATATTGATGGGCGGGACCATAATCTCGCCGTTGGGGACCGTACCCATAAAGACGCCGTTATGGGTTTTTTAAGCCAGCGAGCCTGAGCTTTGACTTTGCGCGATTGCAAAGAAACTTCGAAAACTTCGGGCGATAAGCTTGCCAAACTGCGCATGGCTTCCTAGCTATTAGGCGCGATAAAGCTGGTCGGTTTCAGCTTGGGGGACCTAAAATGGGCATGACTGCGAAATTGCCATTGGCAGGCGTGGAAGTTGAAGCATCGATTGATCCGCTTTGGATCCAAATTCGCAGTGAGGCTGCCGATATTTTGGCGTCCGATGGTGATCTCGGTTCCTTCGTGCGGCAAAATGTAATCGATCAGCCCTCTTTTGATGCCGCCGTCATCGCCCGTCTTGCTGCGCGTCTCGATCACGCGGATTTGCCACGTGATCGGATTTACGAGATCTTCTCATCGCTTGCCGCGTCAGATCCCGCTATTGGTCAAGGATTCCGGGCCGATTTGATTGCCGTTGCAGATCGTGATCCGGCCTGCACGCGGATGATTGAGCCATTGTTGTATTTCAAGGGCTTCCATGCGCTTCAAACGCATCGCATGGCCTTTGCGCTCAATCGGATGGGCCGCCGCGATATAGCGCTTTATCTTCAAAGCCGTTCGTCCGAAATTTTCCAGACGGATATCAATCCGGAAGCGCAGATCGGTCTGGGCGTGTTTCTGGATCACGCCACGGGATTGGTGGTGGGGCAGACGGCGGTTGTCGAGGACAATGTCTCGATTCTGCAAGGCGTAACCTTGGGCGGAACAGGGAAGGCCACAGGCGATCGTCACCCCAAGATTCGCCAAGGCGTCTTGATCGGTGCCGGAGCCAAGATTCTTGGCAATATCGAAATCGGTCAATGCGCCCGCATTGCCGCCGGATCGGTTGTTCTCAAAGATGTTCCGCGAAACGTTACAGTAGCCGGTGTGCCCGCCAAAATTGTTGGTGAATCAGGCTGTGCGGAGCCCGCGCGGACCATGGACCAAATCCTCGCTGATAAGGCCAATCTGTAAATTGCATCTCAAAAAGGTTGCAGTCGCGCCCATGGCATGGCATCGGGTTGCCACCCGATGATCGGGATAGAACAACCATGGCAGGATCTCGATGGACAAGGCCGAACTCCTAAAACTACAAACCTATTTTCGCCGCCTGTTTGGCAATGCCAATATCAAGGTCGTTGCCCGTCCTAAGAAGACGGATTCGGCGGAGGTAATGATTGGCGACGAATTCATCGGCATTATTTCGCTCGATATCGAAGATGGTGATCGCTCCTTTGCTTTCACAATGTCGATCCTCGATATTGATCTTGAAGATATCGATTAATGGATTGTCGGAGGCTGCACGCTAATGGCAATCTATCAGCTTGATGGCGTAAGCCCCGAATTGCCGGCACCGGACCGATATTTTATCGCGCCCGATGCCCATGTTATCGGCAAGTGCAAACTCGGCGACGAAGTTGGCGTCTGGTTCGGCGCCGTCTTACGCGGTGATAATGAAACGATCTCCATCGGCGACCGTAGCAATATTCAAGAAGGCGCTATGCTTCACACCGATATGGGATTTCCTTTATCGGTTGGGGCTGATTGCACCATAGGGCATCACGCAATTTTGCACGGTTGCACCATTGGTGAGGCTTCGCTGATCGGAATGGGCGCCACCATTTTAAACGGTGCCAAAATAGGGCGCTATTGCCTCGTTGGTGCCAATGCGTTGGTAACCGAAGGCAAGGAATTTCCGGATTATTCCCTGATCGTCGGATCGCCAGCAAAGGCCATTCGCACATTGGATGAAACGTCTGCAGCGCGGCTAAAAGAGTCGGCGCAAAATTACGTCGCCAATTGGCGGCGTTTTGCTAAAGGCCTTCAGAAAATCGGATAGTCGCCGCGGGCTCGCATAAGCTCAGCTTATTTTTGTGCCGTGGCTGTCATGAGCGGAGCGGTTGGTCCACCAAGCCTTACCCAATGATTTGGGTTGTCTTGGGCCTGTTGCTTGACGAAGCCATAGCCCGTTGCTTCCCATGCCAGAACCCGGTCCGTCCGATTATCGAGCTCGAAATCGCCATTGCTGGTTCGAACCGTCAAAATCGCGTGTCCAAAGCCATTCTCGTCGGTAACAACCGTCATCAACAAGGCTTGACGAGGCAATCCTGCATTGATGAGCTGCTTACGTTTTTCAAGCGCAAAATCTTCGCAATCGCCTGCACCTGACGTTGGATATTCCCAACGCTCTGGAACGCCATAGACTTCTTGATCCGAGGCTTCATGGATCGAGGCATTGACGCCCGTATTAATGTCTTGAATGAGTTTCCAACGCTCCGTAGTCAGCGAAATCGAGACAATCGGGGAATCGGATAAATTGCATTCATCGGCATGACGGGAACAAAAATCCGTCCATCCCCAAGGAGCCTTTGCTTCCGATATCGCAAGCGCCATGGTTGTCGGCTTTGGAAGGGAGACGCGCGTTTCTTTCACCTGGGAGCTCGCAAGAGCCGGCCCGGTGATTAAGGCACTGCACAGAACAAGCTTTGCGAGTAAATGCAAAATGGTTCCCTTCAATTCTTAATAAAGGGTTAAACACTTACGGCGCTGAGAACAAGTAAATCCTTTCGAAAAGGTTAATTTGGGCAGGGTAGGCAAATGGCTTAGATCATGAGATCGTAAGCTTAACGGGGAGGATCGATATGAGTGGTGAAGTTAAAAAGCGTGTCCTTATAACGGCCGGAGCATCTGGCATCGGGCTCGCAATGGCTAAAGCCTTTGCCGATGAGGGTGCCAATATTTGGGTCACGGATATTGATGCCAGTGCGCTCAAAGCGGTCGATCCATCGTGGCGCTCAAGCAAGATCGACGCTTCTTCCGAGCCTGAAATGGTGGCGCTGTTTAATGACATCAAAAGCGAATGGGGTGGGCTCGATGTTTTGTGTGCCAATGCGGGCATTGCCGGGCCAACCGCTTTGATCGAGGATATGCCGCTAGAAGGATGGCGCCAATGCGTGGCTGTAAACTTAGAGGGCGCGTTTCTGGCCGCTAAATTGACGGCGCCTCTCATGAAGGCGCAACGAAGCGGCTGCATGATTTTTACATCATCGACCGCAGGTCTTTATGGCTACCCCAATCGCTCGCCATATTCAGCGGCCAAATGGGGGATTATCGGGCTCATGAAAACGGTTGCGATGGAGCTTGGCCCCTTTGGCATTCGCGCCAATGCCATTTGTCCAGGCTCCGTTGAAGGGCCACGCATGGAGCGAGTGCTAGCGAAAGAAGCCGCCTTAAAAGGTACAACCCGTGACGCGATTTATGAGGGCTACGCGTCTGGTACATCCATGCGTACTTTCGTCGAAGCGGGGGATGTCGCCGCTATGGCGCGTTTCCTTGCAGGCGAGGGTGGCCGTTACGTTTCAGGACAAGCCATTGCTGTCGATGGCCATACAGAAAACCCAGACCCGAAGGTCTAGGTTTTTTTCATGTAATCGGCTTAGCCGAGCCGGCGGCTGATATGGGCTAGGACTGTGTAAACACGACCTTCCGGAGAGGCCAAGATGGAACGCGTAATCGCACCATCTTGGTCAGAGCTAGTTAAGTCACGCAGAACGGTTTCGAATTTATTGGCATAGGCCTCAAGGCTCGCGCGGAAGCGCTCATCCTTGGCATGAAGCGTTGTTAATTCTTCAAAGCGGCGTTGGCCCTCAAGCGTATAAATGGACCGAGAGAATGCGGTCGGTTCACCTTTGAGATAGCTATTCCAAAGGCGGGCAACGGAGTTTTCGTCAACGAGCTTTGAAATGTCGCTCAAGAGCGCAGATATTGGCTCTTTCGGTGCTTCGATCTTCGGCTCTTCGATCATCGCTTGAGCTCGCGGCGTGACAATGGATTTTGCTGGCTCCGCTTCTTCACGCGCTTTGCCTTCATCGCGCGACGCACGATCTAAAAGATCCGACAGCCATCCTGCACGTTGGTTTTTATCAACGGAGGCAGCCGCTGGCTTTGCTTCTTGGCGAAGATTAATTTCTGGCACCGCAGGTGTCGGTTGCGGCATGTCGCGGACGGGTAGAGAAGGCGTTTTGACTTCCGCTACAATAGGTTCAACAGGCGCGGCTGCTGTTGGCTGAACCGGTGCGACATAGACAGGTTCTTGTCGCGGTGCGACTGGTGCAGGCGCAGGTGCAGGTGCAGGCGCAGGTGCAGGCGCAGCAGGAGAAGTCGAAACGGGCAACGGTTTGGCCACATCGGTTGCTCGTCCAGCCGATACCAAGATGTTCGACAACTCGCTCAAGGCGCGGGATTGATCGCCAATTGCTCGGCGTAAGCTTGCGCCTTGCTCTTGTGCTTCGCGCGGCAGATTGACGAGGCTGTTCGCAATTTCATCGCGCGTATTTTCGATCTCGCGTGCGATTTGAACGGTCGTCGCCTTAACGTCTTTCGCCGTCTCATCAAACTTCTGGATTAGTTTCGAAAGGACATCACCCATTTCGGCAACAGTTGCAGCCGTTACACCGCGCACGGTTTCAAGTGTGCGATCCTTTTCGCTGTCAGCTTCAAGGCGAACAGCGGCAAACTGGTCACGCAGAGCTTGGCCGGCCTTGGCCGACGTGTCGTTCATCAGCGAATTAATCGCTGTCGTTCTATTTTCGACGACTTCGAGCGCTTCGGCCATTTTGGATGCGAAACTATCAGCAACATTTTGGACGTCACTAATCCGTGAATTAAGACCAGCGGTGAGCGCTTCAATGTTTTCACGGCGGGTCGCCAAATCGATCCCGAGGCGTTGCTCGACTTGTGTGAGCATACCCGTTGCCGATTCAAGCATATCGACATGCTCGCGTGTGACAGAGGATACAGCGCGTGTCCGCTCATCCAGCATGTCGATGAGCGCACGGGTTTCGCCGACGCCCGCACCGGTGACGTAACGCATGGCTTCGATCTGCTCCATCAGGAGCTTGGTGGATTCCATTGCATCATCGCGGATGATCGAGCCGGCATGGGAGAGGCCAACGATACGGTCCGCAAGAGTGCCTTCCAGTTTAACGATGGCCTCATTGGCAGAACCAACGACCGTTTGAACAATCTGGCTTGCATCTGCCAATTTTTGCAAGGTTACAATCGTTTCCGATTGAATTTGCGATGTTGCATCGATCAGCGAGCGTGAAGCTGTTTGACCGACTTCGGTGATTGTTTGGGTTACGTTTGTCGCGTGAGAGCGCAAGTTATCGATGAGGCCAGTGCCGTGTGTATCAAGCGCTGTCGAAAGCTTGCCAATGACACTATCGAGCGTCGTGGAAATGGCTTCGGTCTGGCCTTTCAGCGTTTCGCCGAAGTGATCGCTTTGGGTGCCGATGACCGTACCGATGGTTTCGAGGCGCGAGACGATATTGTCTTCAAAGTGACGAACCTGTCCGTCAAGCGTGCCTGCAATTTCCAGCGCGCGTTCACCAAGGATTTCGTTGATTTCCGTTGCACGAACCGCAAGCGTTTGTGTCACGCGTTCGGCGCGTTCCGTCATAACGCGACCGAGATCCTCGGTCTTGGCTTCAATGGTTGCACCAATGGCGGAATTGCTGATCGATAGAGTGTTTTCGATATCAGCCGCTCTGTCGGCCATTGCATCAACCAACGCGGTAGTGCGCTGCGCGATACCTTGATCAACACGGGCAAACATCGCGTCGATGCCTTCGGCAACGGCAATGCTCTTCAAGCGTGAATTTTCCTCAATGGCGGTAAGCTGATGCTCAATAATGCCTGCTGCATTCTTGGCCTGTTCCGACAAGCGGTCAGAAAGCGCTTTGCCTTCTGTTGAGAACAGATGGGCGACTTCACCAAGCCGTGCTTCGATGGTGGAGGTGAACTGTGTCGTATTTTTCTCGATCCGTTCGGCCAATACGCTGCCATTCGTTTCGAGCACATGTTCAAGCTTTGTAAGATTATCGGTAATGGCGACATTGATGTCACTGCTGCGGTCCAGAATATTGGTCTGGAAGTCCGACAAGCGGCGATAAAGCGTTTCGCTGAGCGCGCCACCCTTAACGATAACGGTCTTTTCAAAGGATTCGATCTGACCCGATAGGGTAGAGTTGATCCGTGCGCCACCTTGGTCAAGGGTCGCCGTGATTTCGCCGAGATAGCTTGAAAGATTCCGGTCAAGGGTCGTTGCGCCATCGCGGATGGTTGCTTCGAGAGAAGCCACACGGCTTCCAATCGATTGGTCGATCCGAGTGGCATAGCCTGCAAGATTGGATTCAATATGCTCGACATTCCGTGAGAGGCTTGTTTCAAGCAAGTTGGCGCCAGTCATAAACGAAGCCGAAACGGCCGCGACCCGTTCACCAATCATGCCGGTGAAGGTTTCGCTGGCGTTCGTAATCTTCGACTCAAGTGTCGTAACATGGTCGGAAAGGGCTTGTTCAATTGCGTCAGACCGGCGACCCATGGTTTCGTCAACCGCCTGTGCGCCCAATTCGAGCGTCTTCGAAAGCGCTTCAACCCGATTATGAAGGGTTGCATCAATCGCTTTTCCAGTGTCGGCAAGGCCAAGTTCAATACGGCTAAGATGTCCGCCGAGACGTGCATCAATATCGGTCGTAGCGCGTCCCAGATTGGTCTCGATACGGTCGGCGTGAATGCCGAGCTTGTTGTCGAGCCGTTCGCTGAGCGTTTGCAGGTTTGTCTCAATCCGGTTGATGTGGCCGTTGAGCTTATTGTCGATTGAAGTGCCGCCATCTGAGAGGCTGCCGTCAATGCGTGTAAGATGCATGGAAAGGCTTGAGTCAAGCTTTTGTGATGCGCCTTCGACGGTCGATTGGATGGCTGATGAACGCTCGGCAAGGACGCTGCTGAGACGGTTTGTTTCAGACGATAATTCGTCAATCAGACCACCAGCGGCTTCCGTCATACGCGAGCGGATTGTTTCTGCTTCGCGGCTGAAATCATCTCTTAAACGCTCCGCATGGGTCGTCACGGTGCTCGAAATATCACCCAAGCCTTCTGCGAATACCGCACGGGACTCGGATAGCTTTTCATCCATGATGATGGAGAGGCGGGTTGCCGTATCATCGAAGGTGCGCTCAATGGCTTCCGACTGGCGGGACAATGCGCTTCGAATTTCTTCGCCGGAACTCAGAATATTAGCGGCAAAGGTCGATGAACCGTCGGCGATTTTTGATCCGGCCTTTTCGGCTGAAACTTCAATGGCTTGAACCATATCTTCAGCGCGCGACACGAGTTCTGTCGTCAGCTGCGTGCCGGTCGAGCTTAATTTATCGGCTACCGCATCGGCTTTATTGGAAAGCGTGGTGACAATGTTTTCGCCGATATTGGTCAGGCGACCCGTGATCGAGTCATTGGCATTACCTAAATTCCGTAGGAGATCGTCACCCTTATCCGTCAAGATGCTGATCAATGACTCGCCGGTGCGACCAAGCGTTGTCGCAATGCTGCCGGTTTTTGAATCAATCGCAAACGCAACCTTCTGACCGGCATCTTCGACGAGTGAAGTAATCCGGTTCATCGCCGTGTCGATTTCACGACCGAGATGCTCATGCGTTGTCAGGATGGATGAGCGAATTTGGTCGGCATTGGTCGAAATCGCATCACGCTGGAGCGCAAGCTCATCGATCAAAGCACGAATACGAATTTCATTTTGTCCATAGGCGCGCTCAAGTGTCGCGATTTCATTGTGCACCATGGTTTCAAGTTCGCTGGCACGCGCAACCGCGCGTTCCATGCCATCACCCATGGCAGCCACTTCACGGCGCACGACTTGTGACAGGCTGACAACGGCTTCAGCGCTCGAACCTTCCGGTTCTGCAAGGCGCATGGCCACTTGCGCCATGGATTGCGCGACCACTTGCATTTCACGCGCACGGACCGAGGCGAAAGCAAGGGCGAAGAAAACAATAATCGGAAGCGCGCTGGCAAAGGCCAAATAGGGAAGTACGGTCTTGATGCCTTGGCTGAATAGCCCTGTCCCTGCTACCGAGACCAAGTCGACGGTCGCCCAAAAAGCATAACCTGCAAAGGCAAGCCAAACGACAGAAGCTACGGCTGCGACAATATAAGCGCGACGAGAAGACTGGGCCTGCAGGGCATGAAGAATTTCACCAACCGCACGGCGGTCATCATTGGCCGGCTGGCCAGGAACGGATCGAGGGCCGTCGTCCGAGCGTGAACGTTCGATCGGCGGACGTTCCCTGCGCGCGGGCGCATCGGAGCTTCGCGCTGGTGTCGTCGTTTCGCTGGATCCGGCTTCGGTCCGAGGCATACGCATTTTTGAGGTTGCCGATCCATCGGTCAGCGTGTCCTCCGTGGCATCGGCGGCCGAGCCATTAATGGAGAGATTAAGCGCCTCTTCAATTGCCGAGAGGGCCGCTTCTGCCGAATCCGAAACTTTTTTCTGCGTAGCCATCTTATGCCTCAGTGTTTCCGGTTTGCCCCGGATAGGAACCGATCATCGGACATTTTATCAATCGTGGACCTAAAAGAATACCCGCCGCCTCAGGAGAATGAAAACAGCGTTAACGGGAAAGTTACCCTATCGTAAAATAGCCCAACCTGCGACATTTTCGTCAAAGAATGAGGCGTTTTTTAGTTTACCCCTCGTCAAAATGCGGCCACTCCAGTATTAAATCTCGAATGCGGGGTGAAAAGCGATCCGTTTTATGACGAGGGTTCAATGACGAAGCTACAATTTGTCGATTTTGGTGGCACGGCGCGGGTAGTTGAGGCGCCTGTAGGCTCTACCGTGATGGAAGCGGCTATTAAAAACGCGGTTCCAGGGATTGAAGCCGAATGCGGCGGCGCCTGCGCCTGCGCCACGTGCCATGTGTATATCGATGACGCCTGGCAGGCGATTGTGGGTCCCCCAACCTCAATGGAAGAGGATATGCTGGATTTTGCCTATGATGTGCGGCCAAATTCCCGCCTTTCGTGCCAGATTAAGGTGACAGATCAACTCGATGGTCTGATTGTGCACACACCAGAACGCCAAGCTTAATACCGCCTTTTTAGAAAAGATTGGGACGATCATGTCTGACGTAATCAAGACCGATGCGCTCATCGTCGGAGCGGGGCCTGTTGGCCTGTTTGCCGTTTTCGAGCTTGGTTTGTTGGATATTAAGTCGCATTTGGTCGATATTTTGCCTAAAATTGGCGGTCAATGCGCCGAACTTTACCCGGAAAAGCCGATTTATGACATTCCGGGCTTTCCATCGGTCACCGGGCAGGGCTTGATCGATAATCTGATGAAGCAGATCGAACCCTTTCATCCCGAGTTCCATCTGTCGGAAATGGTCGCATCGGTGGAAAGCATTGGTACGGATACGGCGCCGCTGTTTCGTGTTACGACCGATGCTGCCACCCAATTTGAGACAAAATCGCTGATTATTGCCGCTGGTGGTGGCTCGTTTCAGCCTAAAAAGCCACCTATTCCGGAAATTGATACCTATGAGGAAAAAAGCGTCTTCTATGCCGTTCGCCGGATGGAAGATCTCAGAGGGCGGGATGTCTTGATCGTCGGTGGCGGCGACTCCGCCCTGGATTGGACGCTCAATCTTCAGCCAATTGCGCGCCGCGTCACGTTGATGCACCGCCGTGACGAATTCAGGGCCGCGCCGCATAGTGTTGAACAAATGCGGTCTTTGGTCGCAGAGGGCAAAATGGATCTGCGGATCGGCCAAGTCACCGGCCTGCGGGGTGATCATGGACTTTTATCCTCGGCGCTTTGCCGTGGGAGCGATAATGCCGAGTTTGAAATCAACTGCAACGCCATGTTGCCCTTTTTCGGGCTGACCATGAAATTGGGACCGATTGCGAATTGGGGTTTGTCGCTTTCTGAAAATTTAGTGCCGGTTGATACGGAGAAATTCGAAACCTCGACGCCGGGCATTTTTGCGATTGGCGATATCAATACCTATCCCGGCAAGCTGAAGCTGATCCTTTCGGGCTTTCATGAGGGCGCTTTGGCGGCCCAGCGGGTCTACCGCTATGTGTACCCCGATAAGCGTTTGACGTTCCAATACACAACGTCATCCTCCAGCCTGCAAAAGAAGCTTGGGGTTGAAGGCTGATTGGGCATCCGCCTTTATGATCCAGATCAAGGCAGGTGAGGGGTAATCCGTCCATAGTCAGGCTGTCGCTTTTGCTGCGGCATCATGGCTAATGGAGGATGAGGTATGTTTTCTTCAATTGTTGTTCCGGTTGATCTTTCAGAAATCGATATTGCCCAACCCGCCCTTGATCGCGCTGTCGCGCTCGCGGCCATGACCAATGCGTCGATCCACCTCGTTTATGTGCGATCGATCCTGCCCGTCACTTTTATGGAATATGTCCCGCCTTCTTTTGACGAAGAGCAGCAGGAGGATTGTGAAAAGCGGATGAAGGAATTGGTGGCCAAACTTCCTTTGGCTGATAAGTCAAAGGTCACAACCGCCGTTCGTATGGGGTCTGTCTATAACGAGGTGCTAGCCGAGGCGGAAAATGCAAAGGCCGACTTGATCGTCGTCGGATCGCATCGTCCGGCGATGTCGACTTATTTACTGGGCTCCAATGCAACCACTATTGTTCGCCACGCACCGTGTTCGGTTATGGTCGTTCGCACGCCGGAAAAGAAGAATTAACGATCTTTTTGACGGTCGATGACGTGATATTCGACGTCAATAGAGGTAACATTCGCCTCGCGCGCGGCCTGTCGCAAGGCCCGCCGGATCCGCCATTGAAGGAAAAGCGCACCCGCTACGATAAAGGGCGTGAGAACCAATAGGATACTCGCGCTCAACAAAAACATGCCGATACCCAAGGCGCCTGCGACGAAAGCCACCAAAAGCATGGCCCATCCGGGGATTTTCGTAACCTGGAAGGTGTTAGACGTGCGCGGAGAAAAGGGGTCTGCCATGGATAGAGCCATTCGTAATCAGTGATGAAAAGACGCTTGAGGGAACATGGCCCTTCAAGCCTGCTATTTCAACAGGTGTGGAACGAATGGAACCCGACTTGTGGCTTGTTCGCCATTGGCCTAGCTTGAGACCATGCGTCGTTTGATTTTATTTCGCCACGGAAAAGCGGTTCCCCATGATGCGGCTCCTGATTTTGATCGGGGACTGACCGCGCGTGGTATGCGCGATAGCGTCGGCGTTGGCACTTACCTTGCGGCCGAACATATTCATCCGGACATGGCGCTTGTCTCGCCTGCTTTGCGCACTAAAATGACGTGGGATGAGGCAAAGGGTGCTTTAGGCGATATCGAAGTCCGCTATGATAAAGCCCTGTATCTTGCCTCATCCGATCTCGTGCTACGACAATTGCAAGCCGTTCCTGATCGCGTGCTAACGCTCGTCCTTGTCGGCCATAATCCCTCACTGCATGATCTCGCACAGGAGCTTATAGGGTATGGCGACCGTTATGCTTTGGCACGCTTGCGGGAGCACTTGCCAACGGCGGGCATTGTTATCCTAGATTGCGACATTGATCATTGGTCTGATCTTGCGGTGCGCTCCGCGCGTCTTGAGCGCTTTCGAACACCCGAACGCGATCAAGACGATTAGAGCTAGGCATTTATTGCCGCTAAATGGTGCAATTTTGCCGGGTCGCTAAATTGCGATCGAATTTTATCACGTAAATACAATATCTTTATGGTGGCATGTCGCTTGCGTTGCCCCATTCGAACCTGTTGCCGCCTTGCAAGCCGCAGCAGCATCGTTGGCATACGCATTGGAGCATGAAATGGGCATTTTTGGAGCAATGCAAACGGCAGTTTCGGGCATGTCGGCGCAGGCCTTTGCGCTCGAAAACATATCTGGAAATATCGCAAACTCGCAGACCATTGGGTATAAGCGGATCGATACGAGTTTTGAAGATATGATCCCGGATTTGAGCCTAAGCGCGCGAATAACCGGTGGCGTCAATGCAAGTTCTTTGGCAACGAACGCGGTTGCTGGTGCTTTTAAATCGACAGGCATAAACTCCAATATTGCTTTGTCCGGCGACGGTTATTTTGCCACCAGCCAAAAAGCCACAACGACATCGGGAGCCGCATCTTTTACGTCAGCGCCCTATTTTACACGTCGTGGTGATTTTGCGCTCGATAAAAACAAAAACCTCGTAAACGGTGCCGGCTATTATCTCATGGGTTACACCGTTGATCCAGTTTCAGGTATGGCCAATTCAGGGGTTCCAACGACCATTCAATTGCCGACAGGCGATATGCCGCCTAAAGCGACGTCGACCATTACCTATCAAGGTAATTTACCGACGACGCCTTCCAATCCAGCCGACACGGCCAGTGCGTTGACGGCAGGCGTAGCGGCCAATCCAACTGCCGCTCCGCCGGTCGTCGCTACAACCTATTCAGCCAATAACGAAAGTACACTGCTGAATGCTTCGATTGCTGGTGGTTCGGTCACGGTTTACGACGCGAAAGGAACCCCCGCTACGCTACAAACGCGGTGGGTAAAGAACGCTTCCAACACCTATGATCTCTATTATGAGAATGATAGCAAAGCGACCGGCACAAATCCGAAATGGACATTTTTACAAAATTTTCAATTTGATAGCAGCGGTACGATGACGGTTCCAGCAACGCCGAAGGTTGCAATCACGGGGCTGTCGATTGATGGCACGTCATTTGGATCAGTAACGGTCGACTTTACAGGGATGTCGCAATATGGCGATACGTCCGGTCAGTTTAGAACCACGAATATAGCACAAGATGGCTATTCATCCGCATCGTTGACTGGCGTGAATTTTGGCGACAAAGGCCGCGTCTATGCGCAATATTCTAACGGTTTACAGCAGCCTGTCGCCGATATTGCCGTTGCAAAGTTTAATGGTGGGCAGGCACTCAAGCGCCTAGACGGTGGCGTCTATCAGCAATCGGACCAATCTGGTGATCCTATTTATGGCGCTGGAGATTCCAACATTCTGGTTGGTGGTCTTGAGGCTTCCAATGCCGATATTTCTCAGGAATTCAGCCTGATGATCGCAACACAACAAGCCTATTCCGCGAACGCAAAAGTTATAACGGCGGCTCAGCAAATGATGACTGAAGCGGTGAATGTTATCCGCTGATTGGATTTAGAAGTAGAGTAGGATGCCATGGATCTATTCGGAGCACTTTCAAATGCCGTTAACGGCCTAAACCATACCCAAGATGCTCTATCGGTTGTTGCCCAAAACGTAGCGGGCGCCAACCAACCTGGCTATGTGCGGCGGGAATATGTTGGCCAAACCGATAATGGCGTAGCGCCGACGGTTCAGCGTGTCCTTAATTCTTATGTTCAAAAGCAATTATGGACCGAAACAAGTGCATCCGGATATACAAGCGTTCAATCGGATTACACCAAGCAGCTTGATGGCATTTATGGTGATCCGACAAGTACATCGCAACTGTCATCCAGCTTGGATCGGTTTAAGAATGCGCTAAATACGCTACAAAATAATCCATCAGGAAGCGCCGAGCAGTCTACCGTTTTATCATCTGCTTCGGAGGTGGCGCAAAGGCTTTCCTCTATGTCGAATGGCATTCAAAACTTGCGAAGCAGCACCGAAGAAGCCATTTCCCAATCTGTTACGCAAGCGAATACGCTTTTAAAACAATTGGCTACACTTAATGCACGCATTAAGTCAGCCGGACCGCAAAATAATTTGAATTTGCTTGATAGTCGCGACGCGGCTCTTTCACAATTGTCGAATATGATGACAGTGACAGTAGCCGAGCAGTCCGATGGGAGCGTTAATCTCACAACGCGAAATGGAACGTCCTTGGTCATCGGTTCACAGGCTTCGGATTTATCGTTTAACTCCCGCGCACCGCTGACTCCCAATAGCCTCTTTTCGACCGTTGCAGGGCAAAGTTCAGTCGGGACGATCACCTTATCGGGTAATGGTTCGAGCGTTGATCTCCTTTCCGGTCAGACCTCCTTGGGAGGGCAAATCGGTGGCCTCGCTGATTTAAGAGATCAAATTTTACCAAGCGCTCAATCCCAATTGGATGATATTGGTGCAGGACTATCGCAGGCCTTAGCGAACCGATATGTTTCATCGTCGCCGGTTACGGGCGGGCTTTCGATCGATACAACTGGGATCCAATCGGGAAACCGTATCTCGCTCGCCTATAAAGACAGCGCAGGAGCTACCCACCAAGTTACGATTATAAGGGTCGAAGATGCCTCAAAATTACCTTTAGCCGATAGCGTAACAGCTGACCCTAATGACAAGGTTATTGGGGTGGGCTTCTCAGGTGGATTGGCTTCAGCCGCTAACGTCATACAGGCAGGCTTGGATGCTATTGGCAAGGGCATTAGCGTTTCATCTGCTTCGAATGTTTTGACGTTTACGGCTTCCTCCTCGGCATCTGTTAACGCGCTTTCAGCATCCATTACCAATATGCAAATTCAAGGGCAGGGTAATGCCCTTCCGGTGTTTACGGATTCAGGAACGGGCCTTCCCTATACGGGCTCATTTGATACGAAGGATCAACGCATTGGAATTGCCGCTCGGTTGCAGGTTAATTCAGCGCTAATGGCCAAACCCTCGGCCTTAGCCGATGCAACAGGAACCTCATCATCTGGCGACTCAACGCGAGCCAATGCACTCCTATCACAATTGACGTCACAAGCTATTGACGTGCATCCCGATTCTGGTCTGCCCGTCGGAAGTACTTCAACCGTTTTAGATCTGGTTAAACAAGTTTACCAATCGCAAGCCAATTTAACCAATCGTTTGACCTCATTAGATAGCAGTCAGTCGGTGGTTCTCTCTTCCATTCAAAGCCGGTTCAGCCAAGCTTCTGGGGTTAATATGGATCAGGAATTAACCAATCTGACTGCGCTTCAAAATGTCTATGCGGCGAATGCGAAGGTAATGACAACCGTCCGTGAAATGTTCTCCGTATTGATGCAAATGTGACGGAGGCCAATCATGAGCATTTTAGGGACTGGATTTGGAAATTCATGGTCGGGCTGGGTTCCGCAGACACTCACAAAAATTCACGATGATTTGAACTCCAAATCAGTTCAACTCGCAACGGGCAAAATCGCGACAACGAATTCGGGTCTTGGTAGCACTGTATACCAAACGCTTGACCTTCAGTCGCGGCTAAGCGGGTGCGATCTTTATTCGGATTCGATTGTTTCAGTCGGCACAGATATTACGACATCAATTAATGCCGTTTCGTCCCTATCCGATGCTGCGAATGCAACAAAAAATGGCGCGCTGGCCGCCGTTAACTCTAGCGATGCAGCGGGGCGATCGTCCCGACAGACGCAATTGAAGTCGGT